>CACPLK010000025.1 GCA_902634795.1 uncultured Prochlorococcus sp.
CACCCAAAATGCACCCAAAAAGAATTTACAATCATTGGAAATAAAGGGATTTAACGGACTTAGGTGTAACGGTGCTATTACGTTCTATTTATGTTTGGCACTCGAGGGTTACATTATTTCTGAGGTTCTAATAGTGATCAGCTATTGGAAGTAATGGGGAAAAGTGGTGCGAATCCGCTGCTGTCCCGCAACTGTGATGTATCGATCTTCTTCGATACCAGTCAGAATGCCCGCCTTATTTACTATTCGACGAGGATCGACCTATGAGGTTTCACTTTTTGGTGCGCAAGTATTCTCTTGCAGTTTTAACTCCATTATTTTTTTTAATTACCTTTTTATCTAATACAGCTTTAGCTCATCATCCTTTTGGAATGGGAGAGAGTACTGATCTTTCAGGTTGGCAGGCTTTCCTTAGTGGTATCGGTCATCCATTACTTGGACCTGATCATTTACTTTTTATGTTAGGAATCGCACTGGTGGGATTAAAGAGATCCATGAAATGGATTCTCCCACTTTTAGCTGTTGGATTAGGAGGAAGTGCACTAGTACAACTACAGCCCTTGCCTGATTTAGTAGCTCCATGGGCAGAAGCACTTGTCTCTCTAACTTTGGCTGTAGAGGGCTTAATTGTTCTGAATCTTGTGAGCACTAAATGGCTTTTGCCAATGTTTTCATTGCATGGCTACTTACTTGGAAGCACCATCGTTGGTGCAGAACCTACACCGCTGATTGGTTACTTTTTAGGCCTTCTTCTTGCGCAACTATTCTTACTTTTACTGGTCACACAATCCACTCAATCAGTTATTGATAAATTTGGATTGAATGGTCGCAATTTATTTGCAGGGATTTGGATAGGAATAGGACTTGCTTTCTCTTGGGTTGCTGTAATCCCTTAAGTCTTTGGGATGACTGTTATTTGTAAACTAAAAGCTCGGTTGACAGTCGATTTATCTTGGGGGCATTAGCCCCCTTTTTATTTATAGTTTTCCTTCTGTTAGTCGGAAATTCCAATTTGTATGAGGTGCTCGAATTGCTTTTAGCCTTTGATATTCATCAGATTCGTAGCATTTAATTACTGCATCCTTACCTTTTGGATGTCTTGCAATAACAGTTAGAGGACCACCATCTCCTCTCTTATTTCCTTCTCGTATATCTGTATTTCTATCTAATACCAATGTTGTAAAACCACATTCTTTAGTGAATTGATTAACGTTTTGAAAATACTCTTTAGCTGCTTCTCTATCTTTTGTGGTTCCTGTAATTACGGCATATCCCGCAGTACCAGATTTAGGAAGTTGAGAACCTACAGCAAGCCCTATGGCCGCTGCAACAACACCTACAATCGCAGTTTTCTTCATTTGAATTTTTAAAGATCATTGGCAGAATATCGGCTTTCTACTGAACTGACCACCGCCTGAAAGTGGTAGGACTAAAAAGTTATTTAAAGAAATGAGGGATCTAAAAGTGATGGTCGATAAGAAAGCACAAATGGACGATGCTCGCTTTTAACTGCCACAATCACATCTTCTCCCGTATGCCAAATCCATTGTTGTTGAGGAGAGCCACCTTCAACATCAACGCTTGTACCAACTGGAGGACCAAAGCGATACCTCAATCCTGCTAAGACTTCAGTCATATTTTCATTATCTATCTCATAAGCAAGTTGCTTTAATCCATCCTCATTTTCAATTCGAACTCGAAGAATCTCTACAGGTAAACCACTAATCTGAATATCTTTAACTTCAAAAAGATTCTGGGTTGTTTCTTCTTTGATGGGACTGAAAGATATACCAAGATGGCTCTCTACCTTTTGAAGGTCCATTCCCCACGTCAAACCCTCAACACAGGCAAATACTGGCTCAGAGATCAGTTGGGTAAGAAAAAGAGAAACAATTAAAACTAGGGATCTATATAGTTTTTTCATCTATATCTACAGAAAAATTTCTGGTAATTAAAGTTTAATCAACTTGTAATGAATTAAAGGTCTTGTGTTAATTAAGGCATAAACCACCGCCTAGCAGTAGTAAAAAGGGGTTCATATCTATATATAATTTTTAACAACTAACAAATAATCTATAAAGGTCCTTCAAGCTTATAAACAATATCTTTGCAGTTGTTAGCTTTATCCCATTCTCTAGCGAAAGGATTATCGAGGATTTTTGCAAAAGCTTCTAAACTTGTGACGTTATAGAAAGAATGTGATTTATGGTCATTGATTTTGTTTAAGTCATAGTCAATAACAACTCCATCTCCATACTCTTTTATAAACTTTTCTATAGTTTGTTCGTAGTACTCAAACGAGCAGTCAAAAGTACATACAATAAATAGTTTTTCCATTTAATTAGACCCTGCTATAACCAAGTTTGCTTTCAAAGATTTTTAATGGCAATCCAGTTGCTTCCATAGCTGCTTTACATTTATCTCCAACAGTTCCATAAACTTCCACAGTGAAATTATCGCCAAGTTCTGCATGACCTTGTAAATATTCTCCTACAGGTGGATTTGCTAAATGAGCAAGGAAAGCCTCGTCATTTTTATAAACTTCGGACCAAACAAAACAAAGAGGATCTTCAGGATCTTGATCAAAAGTATGGTGAATCATTCCTGGTTCTGAATCTTCAACAGCCTTATCAGTTTTAGCTGCAAGTAATAAATATTCTTGAACTTTGTCTGGCTTAACTTGAATACGAGCAAGAAGAATAAAGGGCGTCTCGGCTCCGAATGACATTAATTTATTTCAGTTAAATCTCACCATTACATACTTTTCTTAAAGTTTCAGTACAGAAGGCCATCTCTTCAGGCTCTTCTAACAAAAGCAAACTCGTGAAGAAGTTGCAGCTATGGATTCTTAATTCAGATTTGAATTGAGTGCTGAACTCTATCAAAAGCAGTCGGGCTGACTTAGGTCAGCCCCTTTTTTTGTTCCCTATTGAATGACCTGGAAGTAGTACTTGAGTAAAAGCCGAGGTGTTGAAATCACAAGGAATCAAGTAGAACATAGTTATCCAAATAGGAGGTTTATGAAGCTAAGAACTCCATTTTCTGTCATCAAAAATGCTTTGAGTGATATTCGAGTCATGCATGATTTTAATTACGAAATCCCCCCTGAAACCAGAGAAGAGTTTTGGAAAGATGAATGTGAAATTCACCCAACTTCTTCAACATGCAAAGTTTATGACGACTAATAAAACAAGGATTTAATGGATCCGTTAGATCCTGCTTTTCAAAGTACTGCCGTATCAGGAGTTAAGCCTTTATTGACTCTGGCAATTTTTGCTGGAGTAGGTTCTTTTTTCCTTGGAGCACTTATTACTGCGATTAGAAGAGGAATGAAAGAAGAAGGATGGTTCAAATTCAAACAAGAAAAAGAAGAGGAAGAATAAGAAATTTCTTTTTAAAGTTTCTAATCTGCACAAATTGAACAGCTTCTTATTACTAGACCAAGCGGTAGGGAACCCTTTATGCAAAGAATACTAATTACTCTTGGCCTAATAGTCACTTCGATCGGTGTTCTACATCCTTACTTAAAACAAATAGGCTTGGGAAGATTACCTGGGGACATCATTCTTAGAAGTGAGAACTCAACTTTTTATTTCCCAGTCGTTAGTTGTATTGCCATTAGCCTGCTTCTTACCGTCATTTTTAATTTATTACGATCCTCCTAATGAGTATCGCTGAAAACTGGGCAAGGGTTTTTGTTGTGATTACGTTTCTGACTTTTGGAGAAGCTCAGATCATTGGTGGAATCGTTCCAAATCTGATTGCTTTTGGCTTGTTTCTTGGTGCGATTGGCTATTTTGCTCTAAATGGAAAAATGGCTGAGATGTTTGGCTGGAAAAACAAGAATTAACAGATATAGAAATTACGACTGGAGTTGAAAAAAATATTGCCGGAATCTATGAAGTTAGTCCAACTACTGCTAGGCGCTGGTCCATCAGTTGAAAACTAGGTAAAAGTTAGATTCGCACCAAGTAGGAAATAAACCAAGCGGCAAATATAATTTTTCCCAAAATAAGAAAGGGAAGAAACTTAAAAGCCTTTTTTTCGAATGCTGCTTTATCAGTTGAAATCATGTAATAAAGAAAACCTCCGCGATGGAGGGTTAGCCAACTGTGTGAGAAAGTTTTTTGAAGGGAAGAGATTGAACATTCCACCCCTTCGGGTTCTCAAATAAAGTGTAGATATTATGTACTTTTTTTGAATTAGCGAAGAGAGGACAGGATTTCGACAACCGCCCCCCGATCTGACTGGATGATGCTTCCGTATTAAGCTATCAACCTTGAAATAATCTTAAAAGAACTTATCTAGTCCTGATGTTCGGTTCGGGTAGGGCTTTCCAAACTTTGCTTGTTCATTGGGTTTATTTTCGCCTATATAACTAATTGAGGCCAAACCTCATCAAGACATAATTTACTTCATTTAGTAAGAGTCAATTTAATAATCCCTTTAGTTATAGGAATTTCTAAAGGGGGTTACTTGTTTTAACCTGTTTTAAGTTGATCCATAAAAATGGGGACCAATGCCCCCAAGATAAATCGACTGACAACCGAGGTTTCACATTAAATGCTAGGTGGTGGTCTATTAGGCAAATTGATTACCTTCTCAACATCTTCTTCTTTAAAGAACATCATTATTTAAAAAACTGTGGTCTAATAAATTTTTATAAATTTAATTGATGCAAACTTACGTAGTTCATTGGCAGTTTCCTAATCAAGAAGCACATATAAAAGGCTGTGATGCATTTGCTGAATATCTTGAAGGCGGTGCTGAGTATGACAAATTTGAAGGTTTTGAGGTTGTTCTTAGAGTCGTAAATCCTGAGGGTGCGAACGGATGGGAAATCGTTAAAGCCTCAGATCACAAAGCTGTTTGGAAATCTTGTCATCCTTGGTGTGCTGGATTTGGAGTTGATATTGAAGTGGTTCCAGTACTTACAGATAGTGAGTTTCTTGAGGTTCACAACGAGATCAAGTCGTAAGACTTTCTTGCCGAATAAAAAGGGGGGCAATTAGCCCCTTGCAAAACCGACTGCCAATCGAACTTTAGTTTGCAAGTAACAGTCATCCAAAAGAATTAAGGAGTAGGAGATGAAGTACCAAAAACGATTAAATTTTAAACGTGTCATCTTCTTCCCCTTAATAGTCTATGCAGCCTATTTTTTTCTCGATAGTTTTATGCCGTTGTTTATGGTTGGTTTTGTAATTTGGTTACTATATAACTGGACTGGTAAACGGAGATTTTGGTAATGAACCAATCAGATTGATGAAAAAAGACTTGACAGATATTGAGGTTACAGCTGGAGTTGGAAAAAGATTGCACAAATCTATGGAGTAAGGCCTACAACAGTAACAATTGGGAGGTGGAGTTTAATAACTCACTAACTGCTTAATTTACCAGAAGCGTGAAGTTCAGCTAATTCTGAGTAACCACCGATAAATTCTTCATCTATAAAAATTTGAGGGAAGCTCGAATAATTACTTCTTTTATGAAGGGAATTAAAATCATCATCATTTTCGATCACTTTTATTTCATGTGGTATTTGTAATGTTCTTAGCATTCGAACAGCTCTCGAGGACCATGGACAATCTGGAAGTATAAATATTTCAACTGTTTGTTGATTAGGATTAACTTCTTTATTATTTATAGTCTCATCAAGAAATCCTATTAATAAGTCAGCCCCTTTAAGTATCATCGTTCCCTCCTCTAGGTGACCGGCCCATACCTTGCATTCTCCATCTGAGAAACTTATATGAAGATGACATTTGTTTGGAGATATTGTTCCATTTAAGGCTATTATTTCTAGATGATTTTCAACTGTAGTAACTTGTCCCTTACCCGGACATTGAAATTTAGCTATAGATAAATTACCTACTACACTCAAAACATATCCAAATTTATTCTCTTTTATCGCCAGAGTTTGAAGACTATTAAGAAGATCACTTCCAGATTTAAGTTGTAATGTCTTTGGATAAATCAAATTTCAAGAATAATCCTAAAAAATATTATCCTTTTATTTGGAAGTTTTTGAGTTTTTGGAGTTTTTGTAAAAATATGATTGAAGCGATAAGAGTTTCATAAAACCCTTCTAGCTGATCTAGTTCATCTGATCTTCTTGCTGTAAACAAAATGATCCGGACATATTCGGTGTAAGTCCTAGTACTGTTAGGCGGTGGTCTTTTGCTTAGTTTTTTCCCTTTGATTGATTTGAGGCCTTCTGAAGAAACTCGACAAACTCTTTTTGTTTAGAAGTAAGTTTCTCTTGTTCTTGATCTTCTTGTTCCCACGCTTGAAATTGAAAATAAAATATTGCGGCAATCGCTAGGAAGATTGAAAGAAGTCCAGCCCAACCCCAAAACTTATGCTCGGTAAAAAGATCAGTCAGCGATGACTGTTCTACATATCTGGCATCCATCTCGTTTTGAATATTCCCAGTCCATGCATCAGCAGCAATTATAAAATTCCCAATTAAATCAATCATTTTAGCAATCTGACTAAGAAAATATTAGAAAGAAAACCCTCTTTGTGGAGGGTTGATAAAAGATTATCTGAGGAAGTTCTTGGAGAAACGAGATTGAAAATTACAATCCTTATTTGTCATATAAATAAAACGATTGATTCAATACTGCTGTTCGGTTGAGGTAGTGCTTTCCTACTCCCTTCTTACTAATAAGAGGAGTAGACCAAAGGTGTAGCTAGGAGGGCCTATGAAACTCTTTACTCCTTTCACCATTCTTCAAAAAGACAACTGCGATCTTTGTAGGGTTAAAACTAATAAAATAAGAGAAGTTGAGAAACTATTTTTAGATCAATTATTTAAATTCCTCTACAGGGATAAGTTTGATTTCGTTTTCGACTGACCTTGGTCTATAAAAATGAGGAGTATTCAAGGCAAGATAAACATTGATGTTCAATGGACAAAATAGTAACGGAGGATTTGCAATGCGTTTAAATTTTATTCCTACCCACGTTTTCCGTGAGACACCGCAAGTATCATTTTTCGATGCGGGAGTCAAAGGATCCAATGGATCTGATGTCGTAATTCATCACGGCAATGCAATCTCACCACCAGATGATGGAGATTTTGAACAATATTACGTACATCGACATCAAATTGATCACAATTTAGTAATTGAAGGTAGTCGTATTTTCACTTTGATCAATCCTGAATGGGATGAACCTCATCACATAATTTATCTAAATCGTGCCATGGGAGCACTTCAAATTCCTGTCGGAACATATCATCGATCAATCTCTAAAAAAGAAGGAAGTATTGTTCTAAACCAAGCCGTAAGAGATGAAAAATTTAATCCTGAAAATGAATTTATACCTGTTAGTTTAAAAGCCAGAAAAGATCTGCAAGAAGCTCAAAAGAAAAATCCTGTTTACTGGATTTGGGATAAAGATCAAATCAAAAGGATTAAGATAAATCCAATCCAAACTAAGGAAAAAGTTTTAAATAAACTTCAGGGAAATTTAAGAGCAAATTTAAAATCCAATATAAGCTCAACTCCTTTGAAAGATAGTAATATTACTTGATAGCTAATTACCCATCTAAACAACTGGGGCTGACTTTGGCCCTTCCTTTTTTATTTTTTGTTCATCCTGCTTTCTCTAGCATTTGAATCGTTTTCTAATGTTGTATTAATCAAACCTTGGAAGTCGCCAAAGGCAGAGGCAATACTAAACATCACGATAAAACTTAAACCAGCAACTATCGTCACAATCCAAGTACCTGTTCCCATATTGAGTGGTACAGCAAATAAAGGACTAGGCATTCAAAAATCAATTACTAATAAAATCAGCCTAAAGAGTTTTGGATATTTAACGGTTCCTTATAAAAATAAAGAAATAAATAATCCAAAAGACAGCTAGGTAAATCAAGAAAACTGATATTGGGTTTCAACCCGTCACCGATGCAAATTTCAGTCCTAAAGGAATTGCGGCCAAAATTAACCCATAGAAAAGAATCCGATTGATAACTCCACAGCTTCGGAATTACCAAGACAGGGCAAATCCAATGAGAATTAAAACTGTAAATATTGCAATCTAGTTTTCCCCCTTTTTTATATCGTAATTAAATTTGGTAGAAGCTTTGTTGCCTTGCCAACTAAGAGTGCCTTGATACATGTCCTCAACTTGTAAATATCTAATTGCCTCATCCGACGTTGGATCAGGGGAAGGTGCTTCAAATATTTGCTCTTGAGGCATTAGCTCGACATCATCTGCTTGAGCTATAAGAGGGCAAAGAAACAAAAGAAGACCAAGAACAAAAGAAAAGAGATTTTTCATTGTTTTACTGAGAGTTCCATATTGATTAGAAAATTTATGTTTTTTCAATTGGTGCCATTGTTAATCCTTTGCTGACCAGTTGCTGATGATATAGCTCTGCCTGTTCAAGGGGGCCTCTCCATACTTCTGCTAAACCCTCCCTATCTACTTCTACGGCAAGTTCCCATGATCTTTTTTCACTCATTCCTGGGATGATTGTCACAAGACAAATGGCAACATGTTCAAACGTATTAAAATTATCATCAAGAACTATGATCCTCGCTTCTGGATATTTTCTTTTTGTTGTCTTTGGATCTAAGACTGTGGTAATTGCACCAGTAATTCTATCCATAAAAATGTGGGCCAATGCTCCCAACATAAATCGACTTTCGACCTAGTAAGTGTTTAAGTCGAATTTTGAATCAGTAGCCTTAACTGGAATTGGATTATTTGCTAAAGAATCATCTCCTGAGGAAGCTTGAAAGATAACTCTATCTTCACCTATCAATAAAACTGCGAACATGATTGCGTGATATGCAGTAAACATTTCAATAATTCAAATCAGTTGAGTTTTGTAGTGTTGTATTGCAAAGCGTATATTTCTAGGGAGTTTCTCCTACTACTGTTAAGCAGTCGTTTATGGCTTGAAGACTAGGCAAAAGAAAACCCTCAAGATGAGGGATTAACTAAAAACTATCTGAGGTTGTTTTTTAAGGGAAAATATTGAACATTCCGATATTTCGAGTTCTCAAAAAAAGTGCAGACCTAATTAACTTTTAATGAATTGGTCAAGAAAGGACATGATTACGACGACCGTCCCCCGATCTGGCTTGATGATGATTCCTATTGCGCCATCAACTTGAAATTTACTTAAAAAGAAATTCTCTAATCTTGCTGTTCGGTTCAGGTAGGGCTTTACTATCTATTTTTCTTTTTCTTGCTGTAATCACTTTTAGTTGAAACCTTGTTACCACGCCAATCAGTTTCTCCTATATACATTTCCTCTCCAAATAAATCGTTTAGCTGCTTTTCCGTCATTGGCTCAAGGGCAGGTGCTTCAGCTATTTCATCTTGGGGCATTATTTCAAGCTCTTCTGCCTGTACTGTTAAAGGACTGAAAAATAATAAAACACCAAGAATAAACGAAAAGAAATTTTTCATCTAATCCAACCTATCTGCATAATCTCTTAGGATCTCAGCGATCACATTGGGTGGAATTTCTTTTTGAGCATCCTTGCAAAGATCAAAGAACTTATCCATAAACTCTTTTCTGCTCATACGTCTGAATGGACCGATTTTTTATATTAAAGGCCAAAACTCTCTTTTATAGCTCTGGGCACTAATACTCAAATTTTATTTGAATATGGACAAATGGTTATCGTTTTAGCTTGAGTGTCTTATATATCCTTACTTCGACTATGGATTCTTTTCCTAAAGAGACTCATAGGTATGCTTTCGCAATGGTTAAGGCAGCAAGGACAATGCCTGTAGATATGGCTGAAAAGCTAGACCATATAAAGCAATTAAGATTTAATGTTCAATTAAAAGAATTAAGAAAAAGAATCAACAGAAGAATCACTTAGAAATTAACTTTATAAATGGGCCTAACTTTTGCCAGGCATATTTATTTAATTACCAATTAGATGGGATTTGATTTGGCTTTTACGGTTTAGAAGCTAAAAACTATTTCAACAACAATGCTATGTCATTATCATCGGTACTTGTATCTACAATAGTGGAAAAATGAGTAGTAAGTGTAAATTTGTCGTTCAATGAAAAAGCTAAACCAGAAAAGTGGTAGCTGTAAAAAGGGGATGTATACTTTTTCTTTATTTTGACGATTACTATTAATTTTACTCTTCCAGCTGACCACTAAAATTCAAGATTACTGCCGTATAAAAAGATTTCCTTTCGAGTATCAAATAAGTCATAATAAGCCAAGATTTACCTTGGTTAAAGTGTCTGATCTCTTATTCAAGATAAGCATCGAGATTGATCAAGTCCAGAAAATTTTTAATTGCAAGTCAGACCAGACCGTATTAGAGGCTGCCGCAGATGCAAATGTAGAACTACCGAGTTCTTGCCTTGTAGGCATGTGTTGTACATGTGCCGCCTTTCTTAAAGAAGGTTCTGTCGATATGGATGCAATGGGGTTGAAGAGTGAATTGCAAGATCAAGGTTATGTCCTTTTATGTCAGGCCTATCCCAGATCAGATTTAAAAATAATTGCGAATCAATTTGATGCTGTTTGGGATCAACGATAAATTAAAAAAAAAAAACTAAAATTGAATTACAAGTAGTAAAAAAGTTCTTTCATACCATGACGGTTCATCCAGATTACGAAATTAAAATCAACATAAATGAGTTGATAGAAAAAAGAATTCCTTGCTGCGATTTACTCCATCCTGATCATTGCCTCACAGAACAACAAGTTTCGGAGATAGCACATGGTGTTAGTAAGGACTTAAAGCTGCATGATATTTATAAACAAGTTGATCAGCACATTATGAATTATGCAACTGCGGCTGGTGTTGATAATAAATCTCATTGGATAGAGTCAAATCTTCCCGACCTAGATAGGGATATGAAAGAAGAAGTGGAAATTGATTTTGAATAGTTAATTTTATTGTGTAGTAATAAATGCAATCAAATTATTAATACGCTTATATATGAGAGAGATGTTTTGGTGATTTTTTAATGAGTGGAGACAATCAGTATGTTTCTCAGCCTTTGAAGTTCTATACAGAAGAAATGACAGAAACAAAAAGAATTGCAATAGCTCACTTAGAAAAGAAATTATTTCCTGTCGCTAACTCTGTAATTTATTTATACCAAAAGCGCAACGAATCAAGAGTTACTGAAGCTGCATAGCATTACAAAGAAGAAACATCATTAAGAAATAGAGCTATTTCACTATGGCTATTTCTTTTTTACGATTTCTCCTTTTTCATCTCTTCTCTAAGTTTTTCTTCGTTCTTAATAACGATTGCTTCAGCTCCTTTTTCTTCGTTTTGAGTTGAGAGATGTCGAGAGGAATATAAAGAACTTTGTGTATAGTCATTCTCAGGTACCTTTAACTTTTTGTTGAAATCTTTCAACAAATCATAGGAGGCTTTCCTAACTTCTCTCTCATGCTTGATTACTATTTCTTGTGCACCTCTCTCATGCTCTGGTGTTGAAGCATGACGAGAAGAATATGAGGATTCAGTCTTGCCGACTGTCGTTCCATCTTTAAAGTTGTCTGCAATAGATTTCAATAATCCTTCAGCAAAACTTCGAGGACAACCAAGATCCTCAACCATTTCTTCTATTTGATCATTTATTTTCTTATAAACGGCTTTAATAATGTCTTTCTTTAGCTCATCAGTCGTATTCCAGTCTTCTGTCATTTTTATATGCTATTCGAAATAGATGAACATGATTTTGAAATCGACCCTACCAAGCTTTCTGGAAAATAAAACAGTAAATGATACTTCTCAAGGAGATTTGAAAGAATTATTTCTCTATTAACTCTATTTGATTTAATGATCTTATCTCATTAACAAATTAAGTCGATGGAATCATTCCTTAGACTTGCACTGAAAGTGTTTACATTCCATGATTATTCTTTGTATAATCAGATACTTTTCCACAATTTAAGGTTTTGGCTATCAACTTTTAAATAAATCAAAAACAAGAAAAAATCCATTAGAAACTCGCAGCATAAAAGTTGAAAGATCAATTGCTTAAAGCCATTTTTAAGTTTTTGATTTAAATTTTACAAGAAGAACCTTTAATTTTATAAATGGAGCTGTTTTCTTATAAAATAAGTGACTCAGGCTGATTTAAAGAAAGAATATTCAATAGCAGATCCTTTTGCTGGGCTTATATATTCCTAAAAGATTTAATAAAAAATAAGTCAGCTAATGTTGATTTGTCCTTATCGATCTCTTTGATGAGTCTTAAAAGAAATCTTATATCATTCATAAGATAATCTAATCAATCAACTTTTAAGCACTTTCTTAAGAGTAAATCAATTGTTTTCAACATTTTTTCCACAAGGAAAAAATATTAATGCCTTTGCCGCTGTACTTCAGTGGAAAACCCTCGAATTGATGCTTTGTTTGTGAAGATATAGCCAATCTAGTCTTTATATTTAATTTTTCTATTGACACCCTTCCCTCCCAATGGATCTCTTGATGAGACCCCATGAGATTCGAGTTTTCATTTTCCTTGACTTGTCGTCAAAAACATTGATACTGGTCTTTCAACAAAGAAATATTTAATGCAAAATTCTGGGCTAGAAACGATTCAATCAAAAAAAATAGATCATCAAAACAGTATTTCTATTAATGATCAAAAAGAGTCGATAGTTAGTTTTATAGAAGATGTACCTGTCTATCTAAACGAGGCAATGAGAAAATATATAGATGACCATCCAAACTGGGATCAACATCGATTAATGCAAGCCGCGATCTCTGGTTACCTTTTGGAAAAAGGGGTCACATCAATAGAGATGAGACGTTTTTACACTCAAAGTATGTTTAGCAAAAGATCAATGAGTGGGAGCATATGAGCTTAGAGACAGAGATCCCTGAGGTTCTTTTCACAGAGATGAAGGATTTCATTGAATCAAGTTCTGATCTTGATAGAAAAAAATTTATAAAGTCTGCTTTAACAGATTTCCTCTTTCAGAATGGATGTCAAGTTAAACATCTTAGAGAAAGCTATATGAAATATCTTCTTAATCATTCTCCTGAACTTTGATTTTTAAATTCAATCTTAGGTTTTCGTAGCTTATATCCAAACTCAATCAGGTGATAATATGTCAATTTAGCTCGCGAAGCGCTAAGAGATAGACGTTTCTCTTCATCCTTTTGAAGCTGGAAACAACCTTTATTATTGTTGTCTTTTTCAATAGTTACATATTCCTTTCTTTAGAATCCAAGGCTCTTTTTGATAGTTTTCATCATCAATTTGATAATCTCATGGAACTATTCCCTTGCTTTTATTTTTTAATGGCAAATTAAAGCCTAATCTTCTTACGACTTGACCCTACAGTATTGTTGACTCCTTTTGAGTTGACTTTATTTATCTAGTTCGTTTTGAATTATCTCTGTGGGAATTGCTAAAACTTCATCATCAATACTTTCTCCTAGCCATTCCTTGTATTCATTGAATAAACAGCGACGATTAGCAGGACTTCTTAAGATTTCACTCTTGAAACTGCATTCTTTACTGCCATGTGCAATATGTCTTTTAGTTCCTTATCAGCATTCATTCGTGTAAGAACTTATCTATTACTTATTCAATATCTAGTAATCTTAATTTTGAAATTGGAGTTAATACTCTTTGTGTCTATACCAGGACCTTGGATAATTTATAAAGTGATTTAATTTCGACTTAATCTTAGTGAATTGGCTTATTTAACAGTATGGGTTTCATTGTGAAAAACTTCTTCCATTAAGGGGATTAATGCTGTTTCTATTTGTTCTTCTGTTTTGAAACCAAGGACCTCTGCAGGTTCATTACCTAAAGAGATAACAATTGATTCGACTGAATTAGTCATTAGTTGATTAGCTCTCTTCAATAAATCTGTTTGGAAGTTACCACTAAAACATTTGTAATTAATAGCTTTGTGTTGAGGAGAAGTTAATTAATTAAATACATTCAAATCTGGTCCTTTGTAATTCGAAATAGCTGAAAAGATGGTCATCTCATGTATGACCCATTGCATCAGAAATTTTCCTCCATCTCAACCCAAAAATTCTTTTAAATTAATGTTTTGATATTCCATGACGTTTCGTCAATAACCTTATCTTTAATTCCTTCTGTAGATGAAAATGTTGCCCATTCTAATTCTTCAACAGTTAGGAATAAAAAAATAAAGGCCAAAAGAAAATTAACAACAATAAATCTAACTGCTTCTAATAAAGTCTTTATATCAAAAATTTGTCTGTACCTATAGCTATATGTCGTCGCAAAAGTCATCCTTTAAAAATTATCAAGAGGTATAAAAGCAGAATAAGAAATTCTTTTTACAAGTCAAGAGGAACGATGTCAAAATCCAACCCTTTAGAATGGTATGTAATAAGCAATTAATATCAGCAATTATTGTAAAACTCTTGAAATGATTGCTATACCATTTGGTTTTATTCTTTTTTTCTTGCTTTAATGATGACATAATAATCATTAGATTATAAATGAGCAGAATTCAAAGCTATACCCAAGTGCAAATTTTTAAAAACATCTTTTTGAAATACTTTTATCTGAAGAAATGATATTTAGTATAGAAACTCTTTAAAAAAAACATTTCATAAATTAAGCCATAGTAAGCCTTTTCAGTTGAAAAGACCCAAGGCATTTTGCCCGGTGCTGGTTGATGAGGACCTTATTGCTAGCCTTAGTTCTTTAAAGAACAAGCTCACGCTATATATTGGGCTTTTTGATTAAGTTTTGCTAAATAAATCTGTATATGGTGTTACGAGAATTTATAAGTTCACGACTTTTTACTAAGGTATCCATGACTGGGTGATGGGTCTCAGTCTTTTTCATAATGGTCTAAGCATCGGTATTCATATTGAGGCTTGAACTTTATTTCTTTGAAATTATTCCTATGAATCTCGGATTGCTTTTTCTTGAATCAATTTCAACTGGAGTTATTACTTCAGATGAGATGTCTTGGGTGACATCAAATCAGCCTCATTTTTCACGAGTTGAAGAAGCGACTGCTTTGAAACTTGGTCGACTATTAGATCGAGGCTTAATTCAAATTGGTTGTCGTATTGTTAACAATTAAGTATTCTTTTGATTAACGTAGTTAAAACTATGTCGGTATACTTTGGATCAGCCCTAATTGCTGACTAATTAATCTTGATAATGACTATCAAGATCCTCTCTTAAACAGTTTTATTCAAGCAAATAATTCGTTTGATTTAATTCTTTTGAACAGTTGTTTCCTTGCCTTTGGCTCCAGCTGAGGCACTAAAAACCACCATCTCTTCATTGCCATTGTTTTGACAATAATGAGGTGTGTCCTGGGATGAAGCAAAGCTTTCACCTGCCCCCACTGTCAGGGATTGTCCGTCACTTGTCTCACAATAAAGAGTTCCTTTTTGTACATAAATAATCCCAGGCTGTGGATGCAAATGAAGAGGTGTTTTAAATCCAGGTTGAGCAATTATTTTTTCAAGTTTCATTTCAGCTTTCCCTCTTGGATATTTAAAAGAATCTCCATTCCACGAATCAGTTGCACTAATTAGAGTCTTTACCTCCACAGGCTCACGGGTTGTTTCATTCTTAGGACTACAAGCAACAATTGGCATAGAAATGCCAACTGTTAGTGCAAGAAGTAAAAAACGGCGCATAAAGCTATATAAATATAAAATCTTTATAGCTGATTTTGTTCAATCAGACTTCAAATTGAAAAGGATTTGCTTAAGTCAGTCCCCATGATTTAGACAACAGAGGATGTTAGATCTTAGGTAATTCATCAAACCAAACCTGTATTTTGATAAATCTCATCCACTTTGGTCATTTCATAATCGTCTTCATGAAAAGAACATGTGTACATAAGATTTATTACACGGTCTAGGTCAATATTTCTATCTGCGACATCCTGCCAAAGTCTTTTGGTTAACTCTTCATCACCTATTTCAAACTGAGCATGCACTAGGTCTCTAACAAGCTGAAAAACCGCTTGACGGTCATTTCTTACTCTTGCCTCTTGCGTCCCTACTTGGACTTTGGATGAATTTTGAATTAATGTTTTTTTGAGGGCCAATTTGGTATTTCTCTAGTTTTGTATATATTTTTACAAAAACACCTTATCTAGCAATCCGTATTTATTTGGATCCTTATTAGACTGATACCATATCACCATTATGTCTGTTGAAGTATTACGTGAATAAATTAGAGGTTTTATACAGTTGAAGTTAGGTTGACATTGGATTTATCTTGAAGACATTAGACCTTTTTTACTAAATATGGGAGAAGCTAAAAGAAGAAAAGATTTGGGATTGCCTCCTAGAGAAAAGAAGATAAACAAAGATGAAAAGAAAGCTGGTTTTATAAGCAATCTCTCTGCCAAATATCCTTTCTTGCCATTCATTGTTGGAGGTGTCCTTTTGACTGTTCTTATTGTTGATCTTGTGAATTACTACAAATAAAATAATTTCTTGAAAAAGTTCTTAAATGGGATTGGCGGAGCGTAATCAGAAAAACACCCAAGTCTCTTGGTATAACACTAAAAAGATGAAACAGTTAAAGGTTAATTATTCAGAGCAAATAAGCTGAGAGAAAATTGATTACAGATCAACTAAAGTTGATTACCCTAAGCATTAAGCATTAAGACTTATTGATAATTTGTAGCAGTTGATACAAAAATATTGCTCATTCCAGAAATGGAGTATTAACTATGCCCCTTAGAAAACCATTCCACGTATCTGACCATGGTGGATCAATTCATTGTATAGAGGGATTGTCCGGCAGAATCTTTAGAGCTTGTTCTGCTAATCAATGCACTTACACCGGAGATCTACACAGTGCAAAATCGTATTTAGACTTTATTGAAAACAAAACTATTAAACTTCTTCCCTCTGAAAAAAAGAATGACAATATCCCGTTTCAACGTAAAACGACTCTTAAATGGAATTCCGATGGAAGTCTCTCCTCGATAGACATGGCTAGGATATTATCTCGTCTTGAAAAAACAAATTTGATTGAATGTGAACTTTCTTGCCAATGGGGAACTAGCTCAAACAAATAATACAAATAAATTAATTAAAAGACTGATAAATAAGTTCTTAATTCTTACTCAATTATTAAGCGATAATCCCCATTGTATGACTATTAAAACCAATGCAGTAGTTACAAAGGGAGCTGCTGGGTAATGAATCTTTAATTCTTTGATTCTACAAACTGGTTGAGAATTGCTCTAATACTAGAAATCTATCTACCGACCCGTGATGAAGAGCAAAAGAGAATTAGTGAGGAGTTCTATTTGCTCCTGTCTTTCTCTGTCTTTAAGCTAATAATGTAGTACCAACTTCATAAACACAAGCCAATAAAAGAATTGCAGGAAGATTCCATAACACAATTAGTTTTGCAGCAGTATTTTTGTTGATTGCAAGCATGACTAAAAGTTGGTTCTGATTGTTATAAAGATGAGTAAAATATA
>CACPLK010000026.1 GCA_902634795.1 uncultured Prochlorococcus sp.
AGAAAACTCTATTGCTTGGGCTCTATCAAAAAATCAATCTATTGAAAAAATTTATGTTTTTCCTGGCAATGCTGGGACCGCTAACTTTGAAAAATGTATTTGCCTAAAACCAAAATCTGAAGATAAAAAAACAATCATTAATGAGTGTAAGCAACTAGTAATCAACCTAGTAATTATTGGTCCTGAAGTCCCTTTAGCTGAAGGTCTTGCGACTCAAATGCGCGAAGCAGGGTTAACAGTTTTTGGTCCAGGCAAAGATGGAGCTCAATTAGAGGCAAGTAAAGAGTGGTCTAAAGCTCTGATGATAGAAAACAATATCCCTACAGCAAAGTACTGGTCTGCAGAATCGAAAGAGGAAGCACTAGAAATTCTTAAAAAATTTAACCAGCCTCTTGTCATCAAAGCAGATGGACTTGCAGCAGGGAAAGGGGTCACTGTTTGTGAAACCATTGAGCAATCAAAGGAAGCAATTAAAGAAATATTTTCGGGAAAGTTTGGCTCAGCAGGAAATAAAATTATCCTCGAAGAAAAAATTGAAGGTCCAGAAGTTTCTATTTTTGCTCTTTGTGATGGAGAAAAATTAATTGTTCTTCCTCCAGCCCAAGATCACAAAAGACTTCTTGATGGAGATAATGGACCAAATACTGGGGGAATGGGAGCTTATGCACCTGCACTTTTAATTAATGAACAAGATCTTAAAGACTTAACTGAGCTGGTTCTTATACCAACTTTAAAAGGGCTGAAAAAAAAGAAAATCAACTATATCGGCGTTATTTACGCGGGCTTAATGCTTACATCATCAGGTCCAAAAGTTATTGAGTTTAATTGCCGCTTTGGCGATCCAGAATGTCAAGCTTTAATGCCATTAATGGGAGAAGAATTTGCATCTATCCTATTTGCTTGCGCTCGAGGAGAAATTGAAAATGCACCAAAACTCACATTTAAATCTGGATGTAGTGTTTGTATAGTTGCTGCATCTAAGGGATACCCTGAAAGCCCCGAGATAGGGGCCAAAATCAATATTAACGTTGATTCAAATTCATCACTGCAAGTTTTTCACGCTGGAACCACAATTGACGAATTAGAGAATACAATAACTTCAGGCGGAAGAGTTCTTTCAATAGTCGCTCAGGGAGAAAGCTTCGACAAAGCCTTCGACTTAGCCTACTCTAACTTAAAAGGAATCAGCTTTGAGGGTATGCATTTTCGAAAAGATATAGGGTACCAAGTTAGAAATATTTAATTTAGCTTAAACTTAATGAATAATTCAAATTCAAATAAAGATAATGCTTTCTCTCAACTAAAAGAAGATCTCTTATTAGATGATTTAAGTATTTTAGAAAAAATAAATTTATGGTGGTCAAGGTTTAATTTAAGATCAAAATTACTAGCATTTGGAACTCTAGTAGTGAGTTTTATAATGACACTTATTACATTCTTTTCTTTAAGTAGTATACAAAAAGACGCTGGCATGAACGATACAAGATATGCCAGAGATTTAGGATTATTATTATCAGGAAACGTTACGGAATTAGTAGCGAATAATCAAACGAGAGAACTTTTCAACGTCGCAGAGAAGTTTTGGCGTTCAAGCAGGAATTTAAGGTATATTTTCTTTACAGACCCAGATGGCTTTGTAAAACTGGGTATTCCAGTAAGTGCAACAACTATAGAATCAGAGGACGAAGGTGCCTTACAACTAACCAGAAAACTACAGCTACCAAGCGAATTAAAAAAACAACCTCAATTTCCATTAGTTAGACAACATTCAACTCCGCAAGGCCAGGTAACTGATGTTTTTGTACCCATGCTTTGGAAAGGTGAATATTTAGGCACCTTAGCTTTAGGGGTAACACCCAATAAAAAAGCACTTGCTACAGCAGCATTAACTAGAGAGATTACTGTCGCAGTGTTTATTTCTATTTGGGTGTTAGTAATAATAGGCGCAGTCTTTAATGCTCTAACAATCACTCGACCCATTAGAGAATTAGTCATTGGAGTCAGAGAGATTGCTAAAGGTAATTTCAAATCAAGGGTAGATCTCCCCATGAGTGGAGAACTTGGAGAACTCTTAACTGGGTTTAATGCAATGGCATCCAGATTGGAAGACTATGACGCTGCAAATATTGAAGAATTAAAAGCTGCCCAAGTCAAACAGCAATCTTTAATTGCCACTATGGCGGACGGAGCGCTTCTTCTTGACGAACAAGGAAATATTGTTTTAGTCAATCCAACAGCTAGAAGACTCTTCCGTTGGGAAGGAAGAAATCTTGAAGGTCAAAAATTATTAAATCAATTACCTGATTATCTTGTAAAAGAACTAGAGACCCCAATAACCTCTCTTTTAGATAACTTTGGAGACAGCGATGATTTGCGTTGTAATCTTGAAGAGCCACCGAGAACACTTCGTATAGTATTAAAGTCAGTCAGAGACACGACAGGAGAGAATATCAAGGGTATTGCTGTTACAGTTCAAGACCTCACTAGAGAAGTTCAATTAAACGCAGCACAAAAAAGATTCATAAGTAATGTTTCTCACGAATTAAGAACGCCATTATTTAATATTAAAAGCTATGTTGAAACTCTCTATGACTTAGGGGAACAACTTACAAAAGATGAGCAAAAAGAATTCCTTGGTGTTGCAAATTCAGAGACAGATAGACTTACTCGCTTGGTTAATGATGTTCTCGACTTATCCAAGCTTGAGTCTGGGAGAACCATACAATTAGAAGCACTAAGTATAAAAGAAGCCATGGAGCAAACCCTAAGAAACTATAAACTAAATGCTGAAGATAAAAATGTAAAATTAATACTAAATGTTGAAAGTAATTTAACATTTGTTTTAGCTAACTGGGATATGATTCTTCAAGTTTTAGATAACCTTGTAGGTAACGCGCTTAAATTCAGTAAAGAAGGAGGAACAATCAATTTAAAGGCCTATACATGGCCTGACATATGCGTTGCTTCTCCAGTTGATCCAGACAATAAAGCACCTCATTGTGAGATATTGTCTCCTATTCCAAAAATCAGAGTTGAGGTATCCGATACAGGATGTGGCATTTCTGAACTTGATCAACAAAGAATATTTGAACGTTTTTACAGAGTTGAGGATTCCGTCCATACTGAAGTAGGGACTGGACTAGGGCTGTCTATCGTTAAAGGGATAGTTGACAAGCATGGAAGTGAGATAAGAATGGCTAGTGAACCAAATACTGGAACAACTTTTTGGTTTGAACTACCTCTTGAAGACTCTGATGCTGATCAGCTATTACTTAAATCTGCAAGGAAAAATTGGGAACTTGAAAATGATAAGTCTTTAATTTAATAAAATTACTTTTCATTTTTCTCAATGCTTTTAAAAACCCCAGGTAACTGCTGCTCTTCAGGATTTACACGATGAGGAGCTCCACTAAATATCTGTTCAAAGTTTGAGAATGAATCTTTAATCTCAGGTCCTTTATTAGTAATAATATATTCACGTATCCTTTTGTCGTGCCATGATCCGCGCATTTTAAAAACATTTATTGCCCTTGCCATTTCACCCCTTATTTCTACATATTGTAGAAGCAAAATAGTATCAGTTATTGTTGAAATATGAGAATCAGTAATTGAGTGGCTTCCCATGAATTCTTCTGCCGTATTAGTAAAGAATCCTGCTATTTCTTCTTGTTTTGCATAACCCGTTACTCCAATAACAAATTGTCTAAATGCATTCAAGCTAACACCTCTTGCTAATGCAGATAGAGAATCTATTGCCATTCTGGAAGGTTTATATTCGCTAATCTCGGATTTTATAATTTGCAGGTGGTCTTCCAACCCAGTTGATTCTGGATAAGCACAAATTATCTTCAATAATCCATCCTCTTCCATTTTTTCAAAATCAATCCCCCAGCTAGTTGCATTTCGAAGAAGTTGTGCTCTTGATTCCTCATATGCAAAAAGTATTGTTCTTTCTTTATGTATGTAAGCATCTTCAATAAACTTAGAAACTAACATTGTTTTACCAGTACCAGTTGCACCAGTTGCAAGAATAATTGAATCTTGAAAATATCCTCCTCCGCACATTTCATCCAAATCGGGAACACCAGAACTAATACGAATATTTGATGATCTTTGAGTCAACCTCATTGCACCTAAAGGAAATGCAACTATTCCTTGGGGACCCATCGTAAAAGGGAATTCACCTTTCATATGCGTAGTCCCTCTTAATTTCAAAATTTCTACAGTTCTTCTCCTCTTCTCAGCCTCTAAAACATTTCTCAGAATAACAACATTGTCAGAAACGAATTCTTCTACTCCATACCTAGCTATTGGACCATATTCATCTATTCTTTCAGTAGTCATAACAGTTGTCACACCAATTTCTTTAAGTCTTGCTATTAGTCTAAAAATTTCTCTTCTAACAACATAAAGAGCGTCATATTGTTGGAAAACTGCTGTCATTGAATCTATTGCTACTCTCTTCGCTTTGAACTTTCTAATCGCATAGCTGATCCTTTCAATTAACCCAGATAAATCAAAACTTCCAGCCACATCTTGGCCGTCTGGGTCTGGAGATGCATCTAAAATAAAAAGTTTATTTTGGTCAATTAATCCTTGTAAATCCCAACCAAAACTTGCAGCATTTCTAATTATATCTAAAGGAGATTCTTCAAAAGTAACAAAGACCCCAGGTTCATCAAAATTACATATTCCATGATGAAGATATTGCAAAGAAAAAACTGTTTTACCAGTCCCTGATGTTCCGCTGACTAGAGTGCTTCGCGCATTAGGCAACCCACCATGACAAATATCATCAAAGCCCTCAATTCCAGTGGGGAGTTTTTGAACATGCATTTTTGGTCTAATTCTTTATTGAAGAACGCTAAAGCTTTTCTGTACAAAAGATAATCAACAAACAGTAAAAATAGCTTGGTTATCGGTTCGACTTAAGAATTCATTTACTTCATGTTTAAATATTTCCATTATTTATCTGAAGAATAAAACATTTCTTTATCTGATAATTCATCATATAAGAGGTCCAAGCCTATTAAAACCTTTTCTCTATCTGATAAATCACCTATTATTCTTCTAACAGGAGGAGGTAAAATCTTAGATAAAGTTGGTGTAGCAAGTATTTTATCTTCCTCAGCCAGTTGAGGGCTTTTTAGGACATCTATAACTTTGAGAGCATAGACGCCTTTGAATTCACTTTCTAAGATTTCTCTCAATGTGTTCAAAGCCCTCATAGAGTTAGGCGTATTCCCAGCCACATAAAGCTTCAGAATATATGTTTTCCTTGCATTCATTTAAAACCTCCAAAAGATCTAAAGAACATTTATTCTTATTAAATCTTGACTAAATAACCAACAAAAAGCGAAAATGTTAGTTTGTTTTTCGATTACGATTAGGGCTTAATCGATTATTAACTAAATCAAAAGTTAAAAAACTGCTTTTTTAATTAATTTCGAGCCTTAACGTGTCACCAATACCCATGGTTGAAAAAAAATCATCTCCCAAAAAGGAACCCACACAAGATAAAACTTATGCAATTGTAGAGGCCTCAGGAAAACAATTTTGGCTTCAACCAAACCGCTATTACGATCTAGATAGATGCCATGCAGAAGTTAATGATGTTTTGACTATTGAAAAGGTTCTTCTTATTAACGATGGTAAAGATTTAAAGCTTGGAAAACCGTATGTAAAAGATGCGAAAGTAGAAATTAAAGTCTTGGAGCATAGAAGAGGTCCAAAAATAATAGTTTATAAAATGAGACCAAAGAAAAAGACAAGGAGGAAAAATGGACATCGTCAAGAACTAACAAGGGTTTTAGTTCAATCCATTTCAGTAGGATCAAAAGCAGCAAAAAAATCAAAAGCTGTCAAAACCACTGCCAGTAAAGTAGAATCTGAATAATTCAATTAAAAAGATCACATAAGCCATGGCTCATAAGAAAGGTACCGGATCAACTAGAAACGGAAGAGATTCAAACTCCAAAAGACTTGGTGTAAAAGCATACGGTGGTGAGAAAGTCACCGCTGGATCTATTCTTATTCGCCAAAGAGGTACATCTATTCTTCCAGGAGTTAATGTGGGCCGGGGCAAAGACGACACACTTTTTGCTCTGACTGATGGTTCAGTTCATTTTGAAAGTATTCGTAGAGGTTTAAGAAATAGAAAAAGAATTAACATCTCCACTGCCAAAGCAATATAGTTTATTTTTTTAACGGTTTGTACGCTCGAGTAGTAATTAAAAAAGGATGAAAAACTTCCAAATAATTTAGTTGCAGTGTAGAAAAAAAATTCTCAATCATACCCGGATCATCAAAATGAAAAGGGTACTCTCCCTTCTTACCTTTATAAAAATACCAATTCATTAAAGCTATTCCTCCAGGAGAAAGCTTTTCTAAAAATATTTTTAATTGCTTTGCTGGATCTGGAAGATGTTCAAGGACATCCAAGCAAACAAGAGAATCAAAAATCACATCAGAGGTGCTTTCTAAGTCTCTAAAAACTGAAATCTTATTTTCAATACCCAATTCCTTAGACCTATGTTCTACAAAACTTCGGTTTTGAGGATTAAGGTCAACAAACCAAACGTGCTCAACATCTGGCAAAAATGAGGCAGCTAGAGCATGCGTCCCTATACCTCCTCCAAAATCTAAAACTTTTCCAGAGGCAAATTTTTGTTGTAGACGAAGAGTGTCAGCAATATAATTTTTGCTATTTAAATGCCAAGAGGCCAGATCTATTAAATGAGCATCGCCAACTTGTTCTTCATAAAAATCGCCTGCATTGTTCTCAGTAAATGCACCTGGATGCAGAGCTGCCAAATCATCAACACCATTAATTAACCTTTGATCTAATTGATCATTATTAATTTGAAGAAAATCAACAAGGTGTTTTTTTAAATTAAAGCCATCTTTAATGAAATTGGAAATACTTAGATCTAAATTCGTCATATTATTTGGCTCAATGAACACATTGAGTTATAACTTTAAATGTTTAGGGTTACTTGAACAATCTTTTTATGTCAGTTTCAATCTACATTATTAATTTTGGAAAAACCTTTTGGATTTGTTGTCATTGATAAGCCTGCTGGGCTTACTTCTCATGATTGCGTTAATAGACTTCGAAAAGTATTTGGTATCAAAAAAATTGGACATAGTGGAACTTTAGACCCCTCAGTTACTGGAGTACTTCCAATAGCAATAGGTGATGCGACAAGATTAATATCTTATTTACAAGGATCTAAAGCTTATAAAGGAATCATTCAATTAGGTAAAACTACAAATACTGATGATTTGCAAGGAGAAATAATAAATTCAGGAATTTGGCCATTAATTAGCGAAAATGATATAAATTCTTTACTAGAAAATTTTAGAGGTGAGATATTACAAAAGCCTCCCATTTTTTCTAGTGTTCATATTAAAGGAGAGAGAGCTTATAAGAAAGCAAGAAAAGGAGAAAAATTTGATTTAATTCCTAAAAAAGTTACCATAAACAAATTAAATTTAATAAGCTGGTCTCAAGTCAAAGGTGAGTTATTAATTGAAGTAGATTGTTCAACAGGAACATATATTAGATCTTTGGCTAGAGACATTGGAGAAAAAATTGGATGTGGTGGTTATTTAAAAAAGTTACGCCGTACAAAAGCTTATAATTTCAACGAAAATGATTCAGTCTTGCTTCCTGAGAAGGCAGGATTTTACCCAGAAAAAAATAAGCCTAAAGTTCTTCAGCCTAATATTTTTTTTCAACATCTTCCCTCTTTTGAATTAATTTCTGAAGAAGAAATCACCAGTTGGCGTTCGGGAAGAAAGATAAGTTTTCAGAATAATATTAAACGTTTAAAGTTAGCCGAAAACAATAGAAATGAAGATAATAGTATTAATAATAAAAACATCTTAGTACTGGATCAAAAAAACAAAATCCATGGAATAGCATACATAGATGAAGGTTTTGAAATTAAACCTAAGGTTGTTTTTAATGCAATCGGTTAAAGCATTAAATCTAAATCTTATGGTAATTTATAGCTCTTAAATAATTACTAATAGGTTTTTATTTTTACTCCAGTATAATAATGTTTAAGAATTTCACGAAAGCTTAATCCTCTTTCAGCCATAGATTTAGCCCCCCATTGACTCATTCCCACCCCATGCCCAGCGCCATAACCTTTTACTAAGAGAAAATAATCTTTTGGAATTGGCGGGAGAGATTGCAGTGAAAAATCTTCAACTATTTTATTATCAGAATTCAATTTACTATCTATATTAATTTGGTTAAATTTCAAATCAATTTCAAATTTAGTACTAAGTAATTGTAATTTTTTTCTAAAGTATTTGCCAGATACATACTTATTCCCATTAGTCCCATAAAGTCTAATCTTTAAGACTCTTCCTGTATTACTTTTCTTAATAATTTGAATACTATTTACTCTACCTAAATCAGAAAACAGACCTTTCAATTCTGCAGAAGTAAATTTATTAATCCATTTATATTTTTTACTATTTTGATCATAATCAATAACACTTTTTAGGTAAGGTAATTGATACTTCCAAACTTGACCACTATTCTCAGTCCTCCCACCAGAACTACTATGAAATACCGCATCTATAAGATTATTCTGGTAAAATAGAGCTAGTGAATTTGTACTTCTAACTGCCCTATTTATTTTTTCTGTTTCAGATTCAAGCCCTAA
Source organism: uncultured Prochlorococcus sp. (assembly GCA_902634795.1). Classification (GTDB taxonomy): domain Bacteria; phylum Cyanobacteriota; class Cyanobacteriia; order PCC-6307; family Cyanobiaceae; genus Prochlorococcus_B. Next base: position 8,682 of record CACPLK010000026.1, read on the forward strand.
ATAAACTTGACTTGCTTGTGTTGAATGAAGATCAAATAATTTATTTTTATCTAAAAGTTTTAAGGCATAAGTCCTTGCTGCTATTGCTTGAGCCTGAAGTGCTGCAAGTGGAAATTCTTTTGGCATTTCACTTCCAACAACACTTTTCAAATACTTCTCTAATTTTAAATGATTTATTATATTTAGCTGCTGATTATTCAATGAAACTCTTAATTCTCCAGCATATCTTCTATTTTTAAACCAGATCCCTCTTCTATCACCATTTTTAATAATTAAATTAAAATCATCTGGTAATTCAAACCATGTATTTAGATTATTATTTATTGAATATTTAACCTTATTATTTTTATAAACCAAATTTAAAGATTTAATTCTTCTATGATCAGAAGATATGCCTTGAACAAAAATATTTTCTACACTATCTGCTCTAAATCTTGCCTTATTTTCATTACCTATCAAGACTCGCATTATTGGCTCTTTTGCCGCAATTGCCTTTAATGGAGAGATAAAAAATATAGCTATAAAAATAATTGTCCATCCAGATTTTCTTTTAGGTGATGCGCTCACAATAAAAATTGGATTTAAGTACTAATTTTGCCTATAAGAAGGAAGATCCACCAGTGGTCAAAACGATGAATGGCACCATGTCTTAAAAGGGGGGAATTTGCAAGTCACTTTTCTTGGAACAAGTTCAGGGGTTCCAACTCTCACTAGGAACGTATCAGCGATGGTACTAAAGCCTCCACAAAGGTCAGAATTGTGGTTGTTCGATTGTGGCGAAGGTACACAGCATCAATTCATAAGAAGCAATCTTAAGTTATCTCAAATCAAAAAAATATTCATTACTCACATGCATGGTGATCATATTTATGGTCTACCTGGACTTCTAGCAAGTATTGGATTAGCTGGCAGCAGCTCAGGTATTGAGCTATTTGGGCCAGCTCCTCTTAAAAACTTTATTGATTCTTGTTTGTACAACAGTTCAAGCAGATTGGCTTACTCTCTGAAATTCCATAAGGTTGAGAATGCCGACATCAATCAAGAAATTTTGTTTGAAGATTCCGATTTAGAAGTAAAAACTACTCCACTCAAACATCGAATCCCTTCTTTTGCCTACAGAGTGAATCAGAAATCCAGACCAGGCAGATTCGACATAGACAAAGCAAAATCACAAAAAATACCACCTGGCCCTGTATATGCAGCACTCCAAAGAGGAGAGGAAGTGCGTTTAGATGATGGGCGAACTTTTTCTGGGAAAGAATTCTGCGGACCTCCTAGGCCTGGGGTAAGCATGGTTTATTGCACAGATACTGTTTATACAGAATCCGCAATTGAAATTTCTAGAGAAGCCGATCTATTAATTCATGAAGCTACATATGCACATAAAGAGACCGAGATGGCTTATCAACGCGGCCATTCAACTGCCACAATGGCGGCAGAGATTGCTGCAAAAGCGAACGTAAATCAATTAATTTTGACTCATTTGAGCCCGAGATATACCCCTGGGAATGAAACAAGTCCAAATGATTTGCTTAATGAAGCAAAAGCAATTTTTCAAAATACCCAGTTAGCAAAAGACTTTTTGCAAATTGATATAAAGAAACGCTGCAACAGTTCTTGATCCCTTGCCTATGAAATGCCACTACATGAAACAATGGTCGAGTTTGGTGCTTCCGTCAATCGCTGGCGTTATTAATGGATTCTTTTATTTCTTCTCTTAAACGGTCCCTTACAAGACTATTTGTTCTGATACCTGTGCTTGTAAGTCTCATTATTAGTCCTCTTTCTGTAAGTGCCCTGTATCCCAGCGATCCTTCATCAGTGGAGAGCTTAGATACAAGCTTGGCTGGTAAGGACTTACAAAATACAGAGTATGTAAAATACGACCTATCAGGGAAAGACCTTGGTGGGGCGAATTTCACTGGGGCCTATTTCAGTGTCTCAACTTTGAAGGACTCTGATCTAACGGGCGCAAACATGACCAATGTCATTGCCTATGCAACAAGGTTTGATAATGCGAACCTCACAAATGTAAAACTTACTGGTGCAGAGTTACTTAAGAGTGTTTTTGATGGTGTAACCATTGATGGCGCTGACTTTACTGATGCTGTATTAGATAGAAGTCAACAAAAGAATCTATGTAAAGTAGCCACAGGAAGCACAGCCGAAAGTCTTGGTTGTAGCACCACAGCTGCTGGATATGTGCCTGCGACCAAAGGTCAAGGTTTCAACCCAGGTACTTAAATTTATCCAAAATTTAACAACCAATAAAAAAGGGGCCATTGGCCCCTTTTTTATTGGTTAAATCTAACTTTTTTCACTTTGTGATAAGAAAGAAAGCAGCTGCAGCTCCACCAACCGCAAACATAGGCAATCCAACTAACAAATGTGAGGTGCCAAAGCCAAAACCTTTTTGGCGCAATATAAAATAACCAACTCCAGCGGCTCCAGCAGCCAAAGGAATAGCTGCAGTAGCAGCAGAAGCAACAGCGTGATAGTCGAAGTTCATCCCTGTGTTGAAATTTAATTACTTACAATTATCCTTCAAATTTGAAAAATGGTATGAATTTATGGCTGAAATGCTTAATATCTTCATCACTTTAAATCCAAAAAGAATTTTTAATTTTTCTAAATTCATTCAGATTGAGGCTCAATATTTGAGCTATCTCTAGAACGTGGATGTTTGCTATACCACCATTCCTGAATATTCGTATCTAAACGAGAAGAAAATAAAGTCAAAATAGTTTTGGTTGGTTTCACTCCTGGTTGGATAATCTCAACAGAATATGATGGACATTTTTGTGCAGCAATATCAGCAACCAATCTTTTCCCAATTCGTCTCCAGCTAGGCTCCTTACTTCGCCATGAGAGCCTACAACAAGGCCAAGGTAATTCCTCACGGTCATAGAGACGACAGCATGGACCTAAAACCCTAAAACTGAATTGCCCCCCAATACTTGAATGAATAGAACCATGATCTAAAAGACCTTGAACTTTATTTGTTGCCAGAACTTCTGAAATCAATTAATCCCTAAATAATTTATTTGCGCCCATGAGCACATAAACCAAAGGTTGGCGAGGAAGGAGATCTTTGGCAAGTAAAACGGCGAAAATCTGGCGAAAAAATTAATATCAATACATTTCGTCTTCTGCATGAGTTCTAATTGTGCAATCTGAAGTTGGATATGCCACACAAATCAAAACATAACCTTTTTTAATCTGATCATCGTCCAAAAAACTTTGATCCTGTTGGTCAACCTCTCCTTTTTCTAATTTTGCGACACAAGTTGAACAAGCTCCCGATCGGCAGGAATAAGGAAGATCAATATTTTGTTCACATGCAGCATCAAGAATATATTTGTCATCTGGGATATCAATAATTTCTTTAAGGCCACTTAACTTATTAATAAAAGTGATCTTAAAAGATGTCATGAAGGTTTTTAATCTGAAAATTTAGAATTTACTTAATCAACGTAAATCATGAGTCAATACCATTAAGGCCCATTGATCTTTTGTTTTGATTTCAAGAACTTGCCAACCAAGTGGTAAAAAGAATTCTTGTAGTTCTTCAATTTGCTCAACTAATAAACCAGACAAAATTACTTTTCCTTTATGACCAATAATTTTTTCGAAACCTGGCCCTATTAATTTTATGACAGGTGCAAGAATATTGCAGAGAACTAAATCAATTTTTTTTCTTGGCATATTCGCCTCAATTTCTTCAATAGAACCAAGAAAAACATTTAAGAGGTTTTCAGAAAAATCATTTAAGGCAGAATTAATTTTGGTGGCTGATATTGCTAAAGAATCAGTATCAACTGAGTAAGTACTTTGTGCTCCTAATTTCAATGCAGCCAAAGATAGTATTCCGCTTCCACAGCCAATATCCGCAATTATTTGACTTACTGGAGGATTATTATCCAAGGCTTCAATGCATAATCTCGTAGAAGGATGGCTACCAGTTCCAAAAGCACTTCCAGGGTCTAAACGAATAATTTTTCGTTCTAAAAATTTGTCAGGAACGTCTAACCACGCCGGTAAAATTAAAATTGATTTCCCAACTGGATCAGGTTTCCAACTTTTTTTCCAACTTAAGCTCCAATCTTCATCTTTTACTTTAATCCATTTACAAGGAGGCAAAGTCAAGTCAAAAGTTTTTGCCAAAGAGATAAATGTTCTTATGAGGGTCTCTTGTTCTCTAACTGGCCACTCATTAAACGGAAGCCATATAAAAAGAGTTTGAGTGGTGTTTTCATTTGGATCACGCTCAAAAGAAAATCTATGAATTTCTAAATTACTTAAAAGCCAATAAAAAGAATCTTCTAGCTCAACTGGGAACTCTTGCTCCAATCTCAACCAAGAAAGTTGGGAGTTTTGCAAATCTATAGTTTTTTCAACCAACAATTTATAAAGTCACAGAATGAGCTTCGTTTATTCCTTGCATTGAAAGGATTGAGCCCAACAATTCAGATGGGATAGGATCATCGATGCTTAGTACCATAACTGCCTCACCTCTTACAATCCTTCTTCCTACTTGCATTGAAGCGATATTCACATTGTATTTTCCAAGAAGTGAACCTATCTGACCAATAATTCCTGGCATATCCCTATGCCTTGTAAAAAGCATATGTCTACTTGGCACAAAATTTATCGGGTATTCATCAATACTTGTAATACCAAGATCGCCATCACCAAAAACAGTCCCAGAGACACTATGTCCTCCTTTATCGCTAAAACTATCCAACTGCAAAGAGCCTCGAGCAAACTCTGGGCTCAACTCATCCTTAATTTCTACGACATCAATACCACGTCCCTTAGCTTCCAATGAAGCGTTTACATAATTAATTTTATCGCCCAAAGCACTGGTAAGTAATCCCTTCAAAGTTGCAATAACAAGAGGTTGAGATGGATGTTGAGCGAATTCTCCTTGCAAACGGACTTCTAATTTTTGTATCTGTCCCCCTGAAATTTGACTAACTAATAATCCTAATGTCTCCGCAAGTTTTAAATGTGGTTTAAGACTATCCATTATCTCTGCGCTGAGACCTGGAATGTTAACGGCGCTACGTGCTGGCAAGCCTAAAAGAACATCTCTAATTTGTTCTGCAACATCAATAGCTACATTTTGTTGAGCCTCAACAGTTGAAGCCCCAAGATGCGGAGTAAGTATTAATCCTTTTTTTACAGCACGTAGAGGGGAATTTTCAGATAAAGGTTCTTTTGCATAAACATCGATTGCAGCACCTTGAATAACATTTTCTTCTAGTGCATGAGCTAAATCATTTTCATTAATAATCCCGCCTCTTGCGCAATTAACCAATCTCGCAGTTGGTTTCATTTTTCTTAAAAGGTCAATATCAACTAAATTCTCTGTTTCAGGGGTTCTAGGAAGATGAAGGGTTACATAGTCAGATTCTTTGAATAACTCATCAAGATCACTTAATCGAACCTGCATTTGCTGGGCTCTTTCACTAGAAACAAAAGGATCAAATCCAATAACTTCCATACCCATCGCATTAGCAACTTTTGCGACATGAGATCCAATCTTTCCAAGTCCAACAACTCCTAAAGTTTTCTTATAAAGCTCATTTCCTACATATTTCTTCCGATCCCAACCTCCAGAGAACATACTTCCATGAGCTTGTGGAATATTTCTAGATAATGCAAGAATCATTGCCAAAGCATGCTCAGCAGCAGCAATGGTGTTTCCACCTGGCGAATTAACAACTAAAACTCCTTTCCTAGTTGCGGTTGGTACATCAACATTATCTACACCAACTCCTGCTCTACCAATGATTCTTAATTTCTTAGCCTCAGAAATAACATCTGAAGTAACTTGAGTTCCTGAACGGATCATTAATCCGTCATAATCATAAATTATATTCTTTAACTCATCTATAGAGAGACCTACTTTTTGGTCAACCTGAGCAACCTGAGTAAGAATATCTATACCTGCTTGATCAATGGGATCAGAAACAAGAACTTTCGTCATTAAAGGCGATAAACGTGCCGATCTGAACTTTAGTGATCTATTTGCCGCTGACCAGAATTATGTTGAGCAGGATTGAATATCCAAACATTTCAAGGAGCTAATTAGTGTCCACATACGTCATCATTTTAAAAGAAAAGAAACTAGCAAAAGAGTTGCTAAGCAAATTGAGAGAGTCTCAAACACCTATCCTTAATTGCGATCTTGTAGAACCATTGGATAATAAATCAGACCATGAGAATTCAAATTTAGATACATCTGACGAAGTATTTGCCAATCAATCAAGTTTTAATGATATCAAGCTTTTTAATCCAGATCTTGCTCGAAAAGATCGTCAAAAAACCTTAGCTACATGGTTAATACCTTTTGGTTTTATTGCAGGCCTAAGTTTTTCTCAAATGACCGATTTGAAGACATTTGCAGATATGGGATTCCCAAATCAATTAGAGAAGCTTTTAGGTGGTCTAGTTGGAATGATTTCAGGAGCACTGGGAAGTTTTTTTTCAGCTGCAGGGATTACTCAAGAAACAGTTGATGATTTGAGAGCTATTCGAAAAAAAAGTGAAGAAGGCTTTTGGCTAGTAATTCTAGAATTATCGATAGAAATAGAACCACCTTGGGGTATTTTAAAAGAGACAGACAGCCTAGAAATAATAACCATAGGAAAAGAATAGTACTAAGTTAAATAATATTTATAAAAAGGTGGCAATAAAATATTAATAGTTTTGATCCAAAATTGAATATTATATTTCTCTAAATATAGAAGAAATAATGGTTTAGACTATTGATATATAAAATGAGAAAATTCTATTTTTTTAAATGCATCTTCCAAAAGAAAAGATTCTATTTAAAAGTCCTTTTCGTAAAGAGCTAGAGACTTTGATTCACTTTGCGGAAAAGGCTCTAAATCATAGAGAAGTAATATGGTCCCCTTTTGTATCAGCACAATTAATAGAGGAAGTTAAAAATAAATTTAGAAATTTAAACGATATAAGTCTTCTTTTCGAGGGAGGATTCCCGGGCGCAGAACGTAAAAGAATATGTTTCCTAAGATCTGGAGAAGATATTAACTCTCCCTCTTTCGATATTCCCATAAAAGGTATTTATATTAAAGGTAATTTCCTGTTTGATAGAGCCAAACAAAATGATTTTAGAATTGTTTTACATGAACTTCATCCGCAAGCTAATGAAATTGGAGACATTTGGTTAATAAGAGACAGAGGAGCTCAAGCTATTTGTTCAAGGAACTGTGCTGATTCATTAAATCAAAAGAATGGAAAGCTAAGAGATGTTGAGATATCAATCCAGGCATTAGATATAAGCGAGATGGAGACCCCTGTTAGTAGGCCAGAGAAAATAATCAACACAGTTGAGGCATCCACAAGAATTGACGCAATAGCCTCTGCAGGGTTTGGATTATCAAGGTCAAAAATAACCACACAAATCAAGAAAGGAAATTTGCGACTTAACTGGGCTTTGAATGAGCAGCCAAGCAAATCTGTAAATATTGGAGACCTTATTCATTTAGAGAAAAAAGGTTCGCTTAAGATTTTAAATATCGACAAAACGAAAAAAGAACGATGGAGAATCAAATTACTAAGGCAATGATTATTAGGTCCTATTGCCTGCTAACTTCACTGAGGGGCGTAAAACTTAAATTCTAAGTTGATTCACAAGGGCGATTAGCTCAGAGGTAGAGCACTACCTTGACACGGTAGGAGTCACTGGTTCGATTCCAGTATCGCCCATTCACCAATATTTGATGGCGTAGACCATTTGCCTAATTCAAAGAAATAGAGAAAGTTTTTAAACTCTTTATTTATCAAACATTTGATGAAGTTTAATCCATGTAATCTCACTCTCGTTCTGATCTGCTAAACCATCTAAAGAATACTCAAGATTATTTTGCTCGTGAATTTCTTTTTGTTTTAAAATTTCAATGCTCTCAATTTTTGTAGCCATTAAAAAGAAGTAAATGCATTTGCATCAAAACAACTTTTTTAGAATAAAGCCAGATCTATTAACGTTTTTTTAATCTTATTAAAATCAATTGAGAAAATTTCAACTTCTTATCTTAAAAGGGAAGGTATTCAAGCACTAATGAGTAAAATATCTTTATTTAAAAATCAATAGAATACTAGTATAAAAATATTTTATATTGGAGAGTAGTCAAAATCGCATGCAATCAAGTTCATCTTGAGGTAATAGCAGCCTACCAATGAGAAAAGCTATTTACATTAAAATCTAAACTAAATTGCCAACACAAAAAAAAGCAAATCTAATACATATTGTACTTGGACTAGGAAGCTCAGGAATAAGTGCAGCGAAACTACTTAAATCAGAAGGGAAGAACGTTTTAGTATTAGAGAATAA
>CACPLK010000027.1 GCA_902634795.1 uncultured Prochlorococcus sp.
AATTCCTTGAGAAAGCATTTTTTTTGAAGTATGCTTTATTTCTTCTTTCCATGACTCCCATTCAGCATCTGAAACATTTTTCAGCCAAATTTTTTCTGAATTTGTTAGATTAATTTCATTTATATCTACCTCAAAATTACGATCTTTTAAAGTACGAAGTTTTTTGATTTTCTGAAAAACACTCTTTTCTAAATTTTTAGATTGAGCCGTGTCTATTACTTGTACAAAACTCTCTTTTAAGCTTTTTCTCTTCGCTTTTAAAGCTTTACTGTCTATTACTATTGCATCTTTAGGAGCAATTTCATTGAATTGGGCAATATCTCCTGGTTTGAGATCGGGAACAGCAAGTAACTTATAACTTGAAAATATTGCTATTAATAGGCAGACCATTAAAAGACCTAACTTGTCTGTTATTGACCAGCGAAGTATTGGACGCCTGGGAGATTGACTCCCTAACCATATTCTCCAGATTTTTTTTGGACTGGGTAATTTAGACAAAGACTTTCTCACCTAACGCTAGGTTTAATGCGTTGATTAGTTGAAATTGTATTCATTCTATTTATGCCAAAAATTTTAGATGGAAAAAAACTTGCTCAGGAGATCGAACTTACACTTCAACAGACTATCGAATCTGGGCTCGAAGTTGCGGAACGTCCTCCTGGTCTTGCTGTCCTAAGAGTTGGTAATGATCCTGCCAGTGGAGTTTATGTCAATTACAAGGAAAAAGCATGCGATCGAATAGGTGTTAGAAGTTTTGCGAAGCATTTAAAAGAAGATATTTCATTGGAGGAACTTAGAGAAACTATTAAAACCTTGAATCAAGAAAAGAATGTTGATGGAATTTTATTGCAACTTCCATTACCTTCGCACCTTGATGAGGCTACCTTGCTTAGGAGTATTGATCCTGATAAGGATGCTGATGGACTTCATCCTTTGAACCTGGGAAGATTAATAAAGGGAGAAAAAGGCCCAAGATCATGCACGCCTGCTGGTGTTATGTCACTGCTTAAGCGCAATCAAATCAAAATCGAAGGTAAAAGAGCAGTAGTTATTGGACGTAGCATCCTAGTTGGAAAACCAATGGCTTTAATGCTTGAAGCTGCAAATGCCACCGTTACGGTTGCTCATTCTAGAACTACAGATCTACCTTCTTTGACACGAGAAGCTGATTTACTTGTTGTAGCAGCTGGTAAGCCCTATCTGATTGGAAAAAATCATGTCAGCGAGAATTGCGTGGTTATTGATGTCGGCATTCACAGACTTCCGACTGGTCAAGAAAATATGAACGAGCTTAAAAAGACTAAGCTTTGTGGAGATGTGAAAATGTTTGAAATTGAAGATAAAGTAGCTGCTTATTCTCCTGTCCCTGGCGGGGTAGGGCCTATGACAGTGACAATGCTTTTAGCAAATACGGTTGATAGGTGGCAGAAACATTGTGGATTACCTTTAACTATTAGTCATTTACTTCCATGAATCACAATGTCCTGAGAGAATTGGTACGAATCGATTTTTTGCATGCAGGAAGCTATCGCTTCTTTTGACTTCGCTGAGTATCTAGAGAATGCTAGATCTCGAGTTGAAGATGCGCTGGATGCGTCTCTTGGCCCTGAAAAGCCTGAAAAATTAAGAGAATCTATGCGTTATTCCCTTTTAGCGGGAGGGAAGAGATTAAGACCAATACTATGTCTTGCTGCCTGCGAACTTGCGGGAGGCGAAGTTGAAAAGGCATTGCCCACAGCAGTTGCTCTGGAAATGATTCATACAATGTCTCTTATCCATGACGATCTGCCATCAATGGATAATGACGATCTTCGTCGCGGGCGTCCTACCAATCACAAAGTCTATGGTGATGCGGTAGCAATACTTGCTGGAGATGCTCTTTTGACTAGAGCTTTTGAGATGGTTTCAATTCGTACAGAGGGAATACCCTCAGAGAGATTATTGAAAATAGTAGGTGAGCTTTCTTTAGTTGCAGGGGCTCCCGGACTAGTGGGAGGACAAGTAGTTGATCTTGATTGTGAAGGAAAAGAAGTTGATTTGGAAACTTTAGAGTACATTCACCTTCACAAAACAGGAGCTCTGCTCAAGGCATGTGTAACTTGTGGAGCATTGATTGGTGGAGCTGATGAGAACCTTCTTGAAGCTTTAAGTGTTTACGCAAGAGGCATTGGCTTGGCATTTCAAATAATTGATGACATTCTTGATGTAACAGCAAGTAGTGAAGTATTGGGAAAAACAGCAGGAAAGGATTTAATTGCTGATAAGACTACTTATCCCAAATTACTTGGTCTTGATGAATCAAGAAGGAGAGCAGATCTTTTAGTAGCTAAAGCAAAAAATGCTTTAGATCCTTGGTCAGAAAAATCAAAACCTCTACTTGCATTGGCCGATTACATTACAAGTAGAGATAGATGAATATTAGTTTAGGTGAAGAATTTCAGTTGATTTATATTCTTGATAATGCTGTCTTGGCCTGGGGATTAATAGCATGTGGCATTGCTCAATTTTCAAAATTATTATTTGAATTAATTTTTAAGCAAAGGTGGAGACCGTTGGTACTTATAGAAACAGGTGGTATGCCTTCAAGTCATTCGGCTTTGGTAACTGGAACCGCTGCAGGAGTGGGACTTCAGCTTGGTTTTAATGATCCAGTATTTGCATTAGCTTCAACAATTGCTTTTATTGTGATGTACGACGCTTCAGGTATAAGAAGATCGGCTGGTTTGACAGCCGCGAAAGTCAATCAAATATCAAAAGATAATTTCAAGGAATTATCTTCAGAAAACACTTTAAAAGAATCTTTGGGACACACAAAAATTGAAGTATTGGTGGGCAGTCTTCTTGGACCAATTGTTGCTTTGCCAGGTATTTTCTTCATTGGTTCCCCTTTGCACATTATGCAAATGATTGGATTAATTTCTTTGTGAAAGAAGTAAAAGCAAAAGAGGAATGTGTCGTTTTAACTAAAGATCAAGAAAAATCTCTTGAATTATTTTGTAAATGGCTTGAAATACCATATTCCTTTAAACCCTTTGTAATGAAAGGCTTTGCAGGTAGCGGAAAAACATTTTTATCGATGAAGTTTTTAAAAAAAGTTGATGAGTTAGGTTTGTGTTGGACTGTAGTTGCACCGACTCATAAAGCTGTAGGTGTACTAAGGGAGGGTTTGAAAAGTGAATCTATTCAACCAACATGGTTTCCCTCTACTATTCACCGTTTGCTTCGACTTAAGTTGAAAAGACAGGCGGACGTGGAAATATGCGAAAAAACAGATCAAACCGAGAACTCTTTGGAGAATTTAGGACTTGTTTTAATTGATGAAGCATCAATGATTGATTCCAAATTATTGGAGATAACTCTTGAATGCGCAAGATGTAACTCGACACGTCTCGTTTTTGTTGGTGATCCTGCTCAACTCCCACCAGTGGGAGAAAGTTTTAGCTCAGTTTTTTTAATGAAACGAGCAGTGAATACTGAACTTAGGGAAGTCGTTCGTCATCAAGGGCCTGTTCTCAAATTGGCAAAGATAATTAGAGACGGGCAAATCCCTTGTAAACAACCACCAATATTGCCAATTATTAATTCTAGTAAAAGTAATGTCGGAATATTAGATAGAAATAACTGGCTTGAAAGAGCTAAATCATCATTGAGCTTATCTTCATTAGAGGATGATCACGATAGAGCAAGGATTTTGTGCTACACGAATCGAATTGTTGATAATTTAGTTCCTCATGCAAGAAGAGCTATTCATGGTGAGATGGCTGATCAATATCAGGTTTTACCTGGGGAAGTCTTAATTAGCCGTAAGGCTGTCATGGTAAATGCGTCTTTAAATGAGGATGAGCTTGGAGAAGAACCAGATATTTTGATTAGTTCCAATAGAGAAATGGTGGTAGAGGATGTAATTCCAAATAGTTTTGACTTGGCCTCTTTGAGAAGCTATCAAGATCTTGAAAATCCTTTACCTGTTATTGAAACTCAGATAGCTAAAGTCAGCTGTGATCAAAAAGAATTTTCCTTGAGATTAATGCCTGAAATAGGGACTAAATCTCGTATCGACCTGGACATTTCTTTGAATTTATTGAGCAATCAGGCGAGAGAAAGAGGAAAAAAAAATAGTGCTTTGATTTGGAAACTTTTCTTTTTTATTAGAGACTCATTCGCTTGTTTGGGTCCTGCGTCTGTTCTTACAATTCACAGGAGTCAAGGGAGTACTTTTGGAGAAGTGTTCATAACTTCTGATGTCTTTTGGCCTAAAGATCTTGAATTTAGAAGACGCCTTGTATACGTTGCCGTAAGCAGAGCGAGAAAAGGAGTATGGATTGTTGGTGATAATACAAGCAAGACTAACCAATCTCTTTTAAAGAAACTATTAATTGAGTAATATGAAAAATGTTATTTTAAAAAAAAATATATTTAATTTAGACGGAATTCATAACACTTCTTTTCCAATTTTCTAGAATAAGAGGCGAACTTGCCCAATGGAGGTGTATCCAGCTTGCATGAATTAAATGATTACAAAAACCTTCATTTTTAATTTCTGTATTCCATCCTTTGAGATCCCATAGACAATTTATTTTTGAATTATTGCTTTCATTAATTATTTCCCAGCGATGAAATTCATGTCCTATTAATTTATTTCCAGGAGTAGTGATAGGACTTTTGTTTTTAGTTTTTGCTTCTCTATAACCAATTTTTAAATTACCTTTTTTAGCCTTAAAAGGTAATATTCCTGCCATTGAATGTTCCCTTCCTTCAAGATCGAATATACTTTTACCTAAAAGCATCATGCCTCCACATTCAGCGTATATAGGAAACTTTTTTGAAAATATTTTTATAGATTTCAGGCTTATTGATGAATTACTCAATTGTCTTGCATGTTGTTCAGGAAAACCACCAGGGATTATTAATCCTTTAGCTTCTTTTGGTATCAATTCGTTTTCAAGAGGTTTCCAAGTAATTGTTGGCATTCCGTTTTCTTCTAATAATTCTTTTGTTTCTTGATATCTAAAATGGAAAGCTTCATCTTCAGCAATAGCAATTGGGTGAATAAATCCTGATTCTTTCTTTTTCAAGAGGTGAGTTGGTTTTTTTTTAGATACTGGAGGCAATAAAAGCTTTCTAAAATTTTCAATGTCTAGATAATCTTTTGCTATTAATGCCCACTTTTTAACTTTAATTTCTAGGTCTAGGATCTCATGAGCTGGAGCTAAACCTAAATGCCTTGCTGGAAGATATAAATCTTTGCATGAAGGAATACAACCCAATGACTTTATATTGATTTGATCTAGAACCTCCGATAATATTTTTTCATGTCTAGGAGTTTGAACATTATTGAGAACAACGCCTGCAATTCTTAATTCTTTATCGTGTTCTCTAAATCCTTTTATTAATGCTGCTAGTGATGCCGCCTTCCCTCTGGCATCAACAATAAGGACTACTGGCAAATTTAAAACCTTGGCTAAGTGAGCCGTACTTCCTTTTGAACTACTGCCAATCCCATCGAATAGTCCCATTACACCTTCAATAAACGAATAATCAGTTAATCCTCCGAAGTGATTAAAATTTTCTTTAACCCAACTTTCACTAGAGAGAATTAAATCAAGATTGCGACATGCTTTGCCTGAGGCTGCTGTGAGTTGTTGTGGGTCTAAATAGTCAGGCCCAACTTTAAAAGTCTGAACTGTTTTATTTATACTTTTCAACCAAGAAATTAAAAGAAGACTTAAAAGAGTTTTGCCACTGTTACTCGATATTGCAGAGATTACGCATGCCATCTAATGAGAATATTTAGTTATCTTGATTGACTAATTCAAGCATTTCTTTCGCAATTGGTGTCGCACTAGCAAGTAAAGGACTCGTATTTCCTCTACTGCTAGAGAGTAGACGAGCAACATCATTTTCTAAAGAATTTCTTTGAATAGGAACGACCTGTTCAATAAGTTCCATTCTTGCCATACCCCCAGCTTCTAATCTCATGCATTCACCAGATTCTGAGGCGAGAATCACACAAATATCGTTTTTCTGAGTGTTATTGGCTTTTGCAATTAATCTAAGACCAACTATTTGTCCAGGATTTATGCTTGGCTTACCAATTGGTAGAGAGGTTATACCGACTTCAGTAAGAGTTTGGTCAGGACGAAGAAAATTGACTTTAATATGATCTTTTTTCGAGAATATGCAATTTTCAAGTTTCCAGTTGAGGCGATCGGCAATCCATGCAGCAAGTAAAAGACCTTGAACTGTTTGAGAGCCCTCAATATCTATATCTATTTTTGTTAAATTATCAAGAGCATTTCTTCTTTGCAGTGGATCAAACACCATCGCTAAAGTTTCTCTCCAGCTTCTAAGACGTAGCCAATTGAGATCATTAACAGCTTGTCCAGATTGAATCCTTTGAAGCAGTAAATCTAAGCAGACTAATGGTTCACCTAGTGCAGTATCAACTATTAATCTTCGATTTGGTAGAGCTAAAGCATTAAGGAATTCAGGTGCTTCATCAATTCTTCCATTCCACCACAACCAAGAGGGAAGTTCTTCAGGAATAAGAGTCTCAACAATTTCAAGCCCATCATTAATTGCGGTTTTATTACCTCTTAAGACAATTACATCTCCACACGCTGTCTTGCCTCCGCCTTCTTCAGGAAGAGGACAATATGCGGCTACTAAAGTTTCTAAATTATTTTCTTTTTCAATTGTTGGTGCAATAGTTATTAATCTCCGAGGCTGCAAATTACTAATTGAGGTGTCGATGTGTTGCCCCCTCAGGTCTTCTACATTTTTAATTAACTTCTCAGATTGAATTGAAGATTGAACTCTAAAATCTAGTGGTGAAGTGCTGTTGGGAAGATCTCCTTTTAAAATAATTTCTCTTGCAGCTTCTATAAGATCATTTCTTTGATTTCCTACTACAGGCCCAGATATTTTTCCGGTTTTTACTAGTTTTTGTTCTATCCAAGCAGGTTGCCAGACAATTAAACAAAAAGTGTTGGCTCCTTTATCTCCTCGCTCATCATGAGACCAGAGTTGATCAAGATAAGTAGGGATTTCAGCTGGGGGTAGTTGAAGAGGCGTTTGAAGGGTTAATTGTGGAGACATTTAATTTGGTTCAAATAAAAGACTTAGATTCAAATTTTTCAAGGTCTTCTCCATAGAAGCTGATCTTTGCCAATAAGTAAGTCTGATTCAGTAGGCCCCCATGTTCTTGATTCGTATGGATAAACAGGTAATTCCCAGGGGGAATCCTCAATTTTTTCAAGAAGAGGGGTATATAAACGCCAAGCAGCCTCTACCTCATCACTTCGAGTAAACAATGTTGGATCTCCAAGCATTGCATCAGCAAGTAATCTTACATAACCTTCATCTGATGGCTCTCCAAAGGATTCGTCATAAGAAAACTCCATATTTACAGGTCTACTTCTCATCCCAGACCCTGGCGATTTCACCTCAAAACTAAATTCAGCACCTTCGTTGGGTTGGATTCTTAGAATTAATTGGTTTGATGTTGGGCATCCCCCTGCTGCATCAAAAAGGTGAACAGGAGCCTCTCTGAATGTAAGAACAACCTCACTAAGCCTTTTAGCTAATCGTTTCCCTGTCCTCACATAAAAGGGGACACCCTGCCATCTCCAATTATCTATGAAAAGCTTCATGGCTACATATGTTTCGGTTGTGCTGTTTGGATTAACACCGGGTTCTTCTCGATATCCAAGGAGTGGATCTTCATCGCTACCTCCCTTTGAGTACTGTCCCCTAACGCAACATTCCCAAGGCTTTTCTTCATTGGCAAGTTTGACTGCCTGAAGAACTTTAGCTTTTTCATTCCTTATAGCTTCTGGATCAAAATGTCCAGGTGGTTCCATTGCTGTGAGAGCAAGCATTTGAGTTAGATGGTTTTGAACCATATCTCTTAGAGCTCCTGAAGATTCGTAATATCCAGCTCGATCTTCAACTCCAACTGTTTCGGAGCTAGTAATTTGAACACTAGAGATATAATTTCTATTCCAAATAGGTTCAAAAATCGTGTTTGCGAATCTTAGAACAAGAATATTTTGAACAGTTTCTTTACCTAAATAATGATCTATTCGAAATATTTGATTTTCTTGAGCACAACCCTGAACTAGAGAATTGAGTGATTGAGCGCTATTGAAGTCTCTTCCGAAAGGTTTTTCAATTACAACCCTGCTACGTTTAGGATCTTTCAATAATCCTGCGGCAGCTAAGGCTCTACATCCACTTCCATAGAATTTGGGAGATACAGAAAGATAAAAAGTTCGATGCCCGTGAGTTGCTCTTAATTTATCAATTATTTCAAGTCTTTCACCAAGCTTTACTAGGTGTTCAGGTTGTTGAAGGTCTACTGGTTCATAGAAAAGATTTTGAGAAAATAGTTTCCATTCATTTGGACTTCCTTTTATTTGAGAAGAAAGAGCTTCTTCCATTTTTTCTTTAAATATTTCATCAGTCCATGGTCTTCTTGCGCAGCCTAAAACTGCAAACTCACTTGGTAATCTTCGTTGCTTAAAGAGCTCAAATAAAGCAGGAACAAGTTTCCTGTGTGTTAGATCCCCTGAGGCACCAAAAATAACCAAGCATTGAGGAGGAACTACTCGCTCTTGGCGAAGCCCAACTCTCAATGGGTTTGTTACTGGCATGCTCATTGATAAATTCCTTGCCAATTAGATTGAAAATATTATCCAAATTGCTTCTAATCATTCCGCCATTCGAGTGGTCGGATGTCCAAAAACAAAATTGATATTGTTTGATTAAATATAGAAAAAATATTTCCAAAGTAAGTAATAATTATCGCTTTCCAGACTTTTTTATTTGTTTAATAAGTTTCAGCATGCCATCTGCCTGCTTTTCTTAGTTTAGGTCTAAGTTCAGACCAATCTAAACCTTTTGCAGCAGCAGCAGTTGTCATTGCCTCATCTATACCTGGCTCCATTCCTTTTAATCCACATAAGTAAATATGTGTTTTAGGATTCTCAATCATGTTGAAAATTTCTTCAGCATGTTCAAGGACCCGATCTTGAATGTACATTCTTCCTCCTTTGGTATTTTGTTGCTCTCTGCTGATTGCTTTAGTATATCTAAGATTTTCGGGGAATTTTGATTTGTAGTGTTCAAAATCAGCATCGTAGAGCAAATTAGCAGTCTTTGGCGCACCCATAAATAACCAAGCTTTTCCTTTGAAATTCCAATTATGTTTTTCAATTTCCGTAGGTTCAAACATCCTTCTTAAATATGCTCTCATTGGAGCTATTCCTGTCCCTGTAGCAAGCATTATTATGTTTGCATCCTCTTCGTCTGGAAGAAGCATCTCTTTGCCAACCGGACCACTGATTTTTACTTTATCTCCAGGGGATAAGTTACATAAATAGGTAGAGCAAACACCATTAATGGTTTCACCATCCTTTTCATACTGAAGTTGACGAACACATAATGAGAGGGTATTTCCTGCGAAGTTGTCGCCATATCTTGTGCTAGCTATTGAATAAAGTCTTGGTCTATGGGGTTTACCTTTTGCGTCTTCACCTGCAGCTAGTATCCCACAACTTTGACCTTCAACATATTTGAATTCAGGATCTCCCCCAGATAGGTCAAAAGTTATATGTTGGACTTTCCCAATTGCTCCTTCTTTTAGTGCCGAATAATTTTCAGTTACAGTCCCAGTGAAAGGGGCTTTTGGTTTATAGGTATTAACTGGCACATCAGCATGAGGTTTTTTTGCAGCAGCAGCTTTAGCAGGTGCTGCAGCTTTAGCAGGTGCTGCAGCTTTAGCAGGTGCTGCAGCTTTAGCAGGAGTGACTGTAACTTTTTCGTTTAAAGCATTCTTACCAGTTCGCAGCATTGCACCAAATGAATACTGCCTGCGTATTAGGTAGAAAAAACCGATTATGATAGGAATATGTGCAAGACCACCAAGAACTACCTTTGTCTCTGAGTAAGCCATAGAAACTTAAATTAGAACGTGAGATTACCAAGAAGAGGTAACCTTTAGCTGTTTTATCTTGAAATTACTAATTTATTAGTTCATCTTTTGAGACCGTCACAAGATCATTTTTATTCTTAGATCCTTTTAAATAAAGGGTTCTTATTAGTTGTGTGGTTTTTTAATCGATTATTGTTTTTCTACACTCTTTTGTTCGATGTTCAATAAGCAAAGGACTTTAAAAAAATATAGGGAAATAAAATTAAAGCTATTAGAAAAAAACCTTAATAAATACTGACTCAATAGGTGTTAATGAATTTTATTTATAGCCCCAAGGGGATTCGAACCCCTGTCGCCTCCGTGAAAGGGAGGTGTCCTAGGCCTCTAGACGATGGGGCCAGATGAAGTGATAAATCACTAAATACAGTAATTGTTATCACAAATGAAAGTTACGGGCCCACCTTGCCACTCGTCAAGGCTTCTTGAACCTTATTTTGACCACGCCATACAGGAACTGTGAAATAGAAACATGCACCTTCAGTTGGTTTAGAAACTACCCAGATCTTGCCTCCATGTACTTCAACTATTCTTCTGCAAACTGAAAGACCAATGCCAAAGCCGATTGTCTCTTGAGAAGTTTGTGGAAGCCTCACCCGATCTACGAATATTCTTTGTTGTTCTTCTGGGGGTATACCCGGTCCATTATCTCGAACAATTACTTCAACCCATTGATTTGTTCTGTGAAGCATTGTTATAAAAATCTCACCTTCGTCTTCAGAAAATTTCAAAGCATTTTCTATGAGGTTTAATAAAACCTGCATCATTCTTCTTTGATCTGCGAAAACGGAGGGTAAATCAGAAGGAATATCTGTATTTATTTTTATTTTGCGATTAAGCCATAGCTTTTCAAGCCCGAGGATTGCCTCAGCAGATATATTTGCAAGATCAACTTTTTGAGGATTAAACAAAGTTTCCCAACGAGTACTACCAACTTCTAATAAATCCTTTGAAAGTAATTCAATTTCTTCTAATCTTCTCTTTAAGACCTCTTGAAATTTAGACATGCTTATTTGTCCGAGTTTTTGGCTTTGAAGAGCTAAACCCGCTGCCGTTAGTGGAGTTCTTAATTCATGAGCAACCATTCTGAGCAGACTTTCTTGAGAGTGGATTTTTTTTGTAAGTGTCTCGTTTTCTTGTCTTAGAAATAGAAGATCATCCTCTAGGAGGAGTTCTTTTTGTATTTGATTGGGTTCAAGTGTTTTTGATCTAAGACTTACACCTAATCCTTTAATTAACCCATCATGTTGCCATCTTGGAACCCAAGTCTTCATTTGTTCGAAAATCGAACTCCCAGCAAATATTTGCTTAGGTAAAGGTTCTAATTTTATTAGTGCAGGAAGTGCTACTAATCTATAAAACTCAAGTAACTCAGGATTTTCGGAAGGATCTGAAATCTCTAGAGTTACGTTAAAACCACAATCATCTCTTTCCAAATACTGAATTAACGAACGAATATCTCCCCTTGAGAGATGGTGGCGAGAAGCCACAAGCAACAGTTTTAGCTGTCGTCTATCTTTCGCTTCGGCACTATTCACAGTGTCGAGCAATCTAAATAATTACGTATACCTTAAGGTAGTGAGACTCATTTTAGGTATTAGCTAATAATTAAATGAATACTTTTTAAATCTCTTCGTTCCAGGTAATGGCTATTTCTTATTCATCTGGTATGGGAAGAACTACAAACTCTTCAGTAGGTATTGATAGACTTAGGATAGATTTTGATAGCAATTTAAAACGTTGGTTTTTTCGAAATATTGGTTTGTGGCAGTCTAAGAGGCAATATTTTTTTGATGAAGAAAAGGCTGTTAATTTGGAAATGTATATCAATGTAAGCAAGTTAATTCAAAGCAATCCTGAATTTGAAAGCTATAGGTTTAAGTGGTGGTGCGATAATAAAAAAGATTTTTTTATTAAGAGACCAACCTATAAAAGTGAAGGAGAAATAACCGCTCGATTACAAGGCCATCAACTAATTCGAGATTCTTCCTATCTATCTGAATCTTCCGGTATATCAAACATAAGGCAAGTTGATGAACACGAATTGATATTTGAGTCTAATTACGATAATTGGCATGTATTAGAACATACTCGCTTAATAGATCAGGATAGATTTAGATCTAGAACTATTTATAGTTGGCATAAAGATAAGTTGAAGATAGTTGAAAATCATCATGAAATAAGGATTAAGAATCCCAACTGAAAAGTTTATAAAATCTATTCTGATGGACCTCAATGTATATTATATATTAAATTTGCAAGTGAAGGATTTTTGATAAATTTTTTACTGCATCAGATGTTTTTTACTGACTAAAATCACTTGAGCAAAATGAAACAGTCTCCAAGAAAAAAGATCTTGGCTATATCTATTTTTGTCGCTTCATTACTTTTATCAAGTTGTAGTTCTTCCATAAAGTCAGAATCTAATACATCTGATACTAGTCCTGATAAAAAGCTAGTTAAATTTATTCCTGCTAGTGATGAAGATATATTTTTATATAGACAAATAGGAATCAGTTATCTTTGTATGGCCAGACAGATTGAAGTTGAATTCCCTAAGGCTATTTCTTTGGCTGCAAAAAACTATTCATTGCTTATTTCAAGTAGACATGGTGGATTGATTAAAGAAATAGGTAATGAAAAATTACCAGAAAAAAATATTTATAATGGAGCAATTTTACAACTTCTAGATGGCGCTATGAAAAATTGTCCTGACATGGTTCCAGAAGAAGATAAGAAAAAATTCTTAAAAACTATTGAAGAATTAAATCAAAAGAAATAAATTAGATTATAAATACTTAAATAAACTATTTAATATGTCAACTCAGGAATCTATAAAATTATCAGATTATATTGCATATCCTTTCTTGATACCAAGGATATATCTAGATTTTGATATTCGCAAGGAGTATGTGGTAGTTAATTCTGCAATGATAATCAAGCCAAAGCTAAAAGAATCGTCAAGGCTTATTCTTCAGGGTAATAAAATTAAATTATTATCAATATCGATAGATGGAAAAGAATTGAAGTCAGAAGAATATTCTATCTCCAAAAATGAATTAACTATTAATAGCCCTCCAGTAATGGAGTTTGAATTAAAAATAAAATCTCAAATAGATCCTTTTAGAAATACATCACTTGAGGGATTATATTTAAGCTCAGGAATGTTAACCACGCAGTGTGAAGCTGAAGGATTTAGAAGTATTTGTTATCATCCTGATAGACCAGATGTATTAAGTAAATATACAGTTAGAATTGAGGCAGATAAAATTTTATATCCCATATTACTGTCAAATGGGAATAAAAAATATTCGTGCGAGTTAAAAAGTAATAATGATAGACATGAAACTATATGGGAAGATCCATTCCCTAAACCATGCTACTTATTTGCCTTGGTAGCTGGTAAATTAGAAACAGTTTCAGATGAATATATTACAAATACTGGAAGATTGATTTATATCAAGATATATGTAGAATCTGGAGATGAAAAATATACGAAACATGCTATAGAATCTTTAAAGAGGGCAATGAAATGGGATGAAGATAATTATGGACTTGAGTATGATTTAGATGAATATAAAATTGTTGCAGTAAGACATTTTAATATGGGAGCAATGGAAAATAAAGGACTAAATATTTTCAATTCAAAACTTGTATTAGCTGACTCCCAAACTGCAACTGATGATGAATTAGAGAGAATAGAAAGCGTAATTGCGCACGAGTATTTTCATAATTGGAGTGGAAATAGAATAACTTGTCGAGATTGGTTCCAGCTTTCTTTAAAAGAAGGATTAACAGTTTTTAGAGATCAATCTTTTACTTCAGATCTTCATGGTTCTGGTCTAAAAAGAATAGAAGATGTTTCATTCCTTAGAAATTTTCAATTTGCCGAAGATAAGGGACCAACCTCCCACGCAGTGAAACCTCAAGAATATGTAGCAATTGATAATTTTTATACCACAACAATATATGAAAAAGGTGCCGAGTTGATAAGAATGCTTGAGCTTTTACTTGGTAAAGAAAACTTCTTTAAAGGTATTGATCTTTATTTTAAAACTTTTGATGGTAGCGCTGCTACAACTGAGGATTTTATTAACTCATTAATTAAAGGTTCCTACTCAGAAGAAAAAAATTGTTCTTTTGACGTTTCAAAATTTCAAAATTGGTATTATAAACGAGGTACACCAAAAGTTTATATAAATAAATCTTGGGACTCAAAAAATTCAGTTTTGAATGTATCTTTTGAGCAGAAAATAGATAGTTATAAAAATGATAATATTGAAATGGTTATTCCAATTCTTTATTCTTGTTATAGTAAAGAAAATATATCCGAACCAATAGCAGAAGATAAGTTATTTATCTTAGATAAAAATAAAAAAAATCTACAAATCAACACTCTTTCAGATGATAAAGAAGCACCGATTTTATCAATCTTTAGACGTTTCTCTTCACCTGTTGTTTGGGAAGCTAATTTTTCTATTGATGACTACCTTTTTCTTTTTCTAAATGATAATGATTATTTTTCGAGGTGGGATTCTGGTCAGTTTTTAATGCGAGAAATACTTAAGAATAGGCTTTTAGATCAGATAAATTATTCATTAGAAAATAGATTTATTATTGCTATTAAACAAACCATAAAATCTTTAGAAATTAGTGACCCTTTTTTCTTGGCAACTCTTATAACAACACCTGGTTTTTCTGAATTAGAATCTTTATTTGAAAAAGTGGATCCAATAAATATTTATAATGAGTCATTAAATTTCCAAGTTTTAATTGGTAATGAATTACTGGAAGAGCTCAGAATAATAGCTAAAAATTTATTTGTTAAGGTTAATTATGAATGGCCACAAGGGAAAGGAGAAAGAAAACTATTAGGAACTATTTGGTCTTATTTATCTCTTGCAGGGGATAGAAATGTTAAAAAAACTTGTGTTGAATCAATTAGTCATTCTTCAATGACTATAGCAAGAGCTGCTTTAGGTGCATTAAAGCCACTTGATAGCCCTGAGACAAAAGAAGCCTCAGATTTATTTTATAATTTTTGGAAAGAACATCCAGTCGTCTTAGATTCATGGTTCTCTTACGAGGCCTCAAGACCTAATAAGCAAGGAATTGAAGTTATTGAAAAATTACTATCTCATTCTAAATTTGATTGGAAGGCTCCAAATTCAATACGAGCTGTTCTTGGTGGATTTAGTAAAAATGTAGAGTTATTTCATTCACTTGATGGTCAGGGTTATTTATTTATGGCTGATAAATTAATAGAGGTAGATAAAATTAATCCAATAACAGCTTCAAGAATGGTGAAGATTTTCAGTAAATGGAAAACTTACGTAGATAAAAATAAAGAAGGAATGTATGAATCAATATTAAAAATAAATCAAGCAAATATATCTTCAAATACAAGAGAGGTAGTGGAACTAATTTTGAAGTAAATTTATAAAATCATCTGAACATTGAGCTAACAGAACTTTCTTCATGAATTCTCCAGATCGCTTCTCCAAGCATATTCGCAACTGATAAGACCTTCAATTGTGAGAAATCTAAATTATCAGGTACCGGGATACTATTAGTAACAATAACCTGTTCAAAAAGACCTTCTTTTGAAAGTCTCTGGTAAGCAGGTGGAGAGAAAACAGCATGAGAAGCGCATGCAATAATTTTCTTTGCTCCTTCTTTTCTAAGCAATTCAGCTCCTGCGCAAATAGTACCTCCAGTGTCAATCATGTCATCAATCAATATTGCAGTTTTGCCAGAGACTTCACCAATTACTGTGAGGCTTTCGGCAACATTATGCCCTGAGCGACGTTTGTCAATAATGGCTAGAGGTGAGTCTTTCATCTGCTTAGCAAATGCTCTTGCTCTGGCCACGCCCCCTACATCAGGAGATACGACTACGATTTCATCAAGTTTCATAGTTGCTAGATAGTCAACTAAAACTGGTGAACCATATATGTGATCGCAGGGGATATCGAAATAACCTTGGATTTGTGCAGAATGTAAATCCATTGCTAGCACTCTATCTACGCCTGATTTGACAAGAATATTTGCTGTTAGTTTAGCAGTTATTGATTCTCTCCCTGCTGTCTTTCTGTCTGCTCTAGCGTAACCAAAGTATGGAATTACAGCTGTGATTTGTCTGGCAGATGCTCTTTTGCAAGCATCCACCATGATCATAAGCTCCATTAAGCTGTCATTAACAGGAGCACAGGTTGGTTGTATGAGAAAAACATCACACCCTCTAATTGATTGCTGGATTTGAACATAAAGCTCACCATCTGCAAACCTTTTTGAAACTAGGGGGACATTGGTTATCCCCATATAAGTCGCAATTTCTTTGGCTAATGCTGTATTGGATGTCCCACTAATTAATCTAAGTCTATTCGTGTCATGCTTGAGACTCTTAGCCTCAGGATGCGCTGCAGTGATAAAACTGGTCACGGTTCCACCGCAAGCGA
>CACPLK010000028.1 GCA_902634795.1 uncultured Prochlorococcus sp.
CTTTTTTGCAGTTACGTACTAAAGACTGATAACGCATAATTAACTAATTGTTTTAAGCCCCTTTTTTTTAAATTCAATTTAAGAAATTATCGTATATGGATTTTTTCTTTGGAAAACTGAACAATTGCGAGAATTAAAAATTAGATTATTGAATTATCTATTGGTTTATAAATAAATTTAGAATTTCATTTCTTAAATTGTCCATTGATTTAATAATCAAGTCTGCCCCTGCTTTCTTCAACTCTGCCTCATATCTGATACGTTTCTCTTGACTTGAGGCTCCATGTAAATGTGGGGGGGCAATGGCGAGACTGATAAATTTCTGATCAGGGATCTTAATTCGAGCATTTATAACTGTTTTAACATCTGCAACAGTATCTCCAATATATGCAATTGGAGGGTTGGAAAGGCCTAAAGGTTTTGTTGAAAGTTTAGAAGATAGTGAAATAAATCCTGTTGGATCAGGTTTTTCAGGCGCTTCACCCATTGCAATTAAGGGAGCAGAGGCTAAGCCAAGCCTCTGCTCTAAGACGAATTTCGCTGATGGTAATTCTGCTCCACTTACGAAACCCCAACCAATTCTTCGCTGAGTTAATTCCTTAAAAAGTGTTTGTTTGACTAATAACGTTTCATCTTTAATAAAACCTGACCATTCACTAGAGTCATGGTTAGGATCTCCACCAAAATAAAAGTTTTCAAAGCATTCAATTAATATTTTTCTAGACGGAGCTGAAAAAGAAAGATTGTCTGTTTGTACATGTCTATTAATCATTTCTAGGCTCAAATCCCAATCATTGTTCCAACAGCCTTCACTTTTTATAGAATCAATATCTTCTATCGAGGGTCTCCACCCACTAAAAAAATTTACAGTTTCTTGGATAGCCAATCGATAGCTGTTTGTTACGTCACGAATAACCCCATCTATATCAAATAAAATTAGGCCAATATTATTCATCATTGAGTTTTTCTTCTGATTAAAGATGTTCAATGAAATTTATTGTTTAGTTGAAGCTTAAGTTCTAATTCACGATCTTTGAGACCTTTTTCATTTTTAATAATTCGATTACCGACCCAGGCAATTCCTATTCCAATGGTTGCGGGTATACCAATTACTGAAAATCTTGTAAGGCTTTGCATTCTTTTTGCTAGATAATAAAGAAGATTTGTTTGAGTCTTCTTTGAAGTTAACAAGCAATTTTAAAAATTAAAATATTAAGTAAATTTCAACTTGTTTTGGTTCTTCTTAAATCTCTCCATAAGCAGGCCATCAAATAGAAATAACCAGCCATTGCAATTATAAAAAATGATGTCATCAGCTTTGCTCTGCAGTGGACATTTGAAAAATTGAAGCAGAACTAACTACTAAAAGTATTCCGAATAAAATTATGTGATATGGAGTAAGCATGTTAAAAAAATAAAAATCCTGATAAATCTAACCAACGAACTAAGTCGATGTAGTAGTGCAATGCGAAGATTTTTGTGGTGGTTACACCAATATTTGAGAATATGAGGTAAAACCATATTGAATAAATTGGAATGTAATGGTTAGTTTCCTTTTCTTAATACTAAAGCCAGTACTCTTTTTGATGTTGAAAAAATTTTTCAAGAAGCAAATGAAAGCTTTTATTATCAGTGCAATTGAGTGGCTAGTTCTTCAAACAGACAATGATTTAGACGATAAGATCCTTGCGAAGTTGAAAAGTGGAATGAAATTGGGTGTCGTTTGATCAAATGCTTAAGCAAGTGGTAAATGGATTTACAATATTGACTCCATGCAAAACACATTTATATTTTTGTTTTTAGGTGACCGTAAACTATGACTGAAAAATGTGAAACGAAGTGGTCACCCACTGAAGATCAAATCGATAACATCATTATTCCAGCAATGCAGGCAACTGCTCAGCAATACGCTAAGTATGCTAGTGAACTACAATGTCCTCCTGCATTTATCGCAGTAATGCTTCGAGATATTGCTGATACTTTTGAAGAAAATGCAATAATAAGAGACAAAGCTTGTGATTGTTCTTAAACCACCTTCCATTCGTCTACTAATCAAAAGTCAAGAAGTTAACTATCGAGTTGTACCAATAAGGTATTTTGTTTGATATTTTTTTATTTGCCTATTAAGCATAAGTAACGAGGAATACCCGAACTTTTTGTGTACTGCTTGCCTTGTTCCTCGCATTGAGACATGTTTTTCATTTCTATTTTCTCTATTCCGTAAGTACTGTTTTGAAGGATCAACCAAAAACTTTCGGCTTGTGCATTCATAGCTGTCAAAAACATAGCCGATGACAAAAATAATAAATTGCGTTTCATAGGTCTTCTCTTAATGTCCAACTCTATCCAGAATTAATTCACGTTTTTGGAGGGATTTCCTCTTTTTGTACCCGAACTGGTTAGCCCTACCTTAACCGACCTTTAGGGATAGATTATTCCTAGTTATATTCCCAATTAATTGATTCAAATTTTAAAAACATTTTAGCAATGACAGCAATTAACAAAATTATTGCCGCTAAGCTTTTAGTTTTAATAAACCTTCCTGTTTTGCTTTTAATAGCAGGTATTTACCAAATAGGTTCTGCAGTAATAGTTTAATTATTGTTTTAGGTAATTATTGTTTCTAGTTATGGCCAAATGGATTCCGTCCCAAAAGCAAAAGTCAGGTTTAATAAGTAGAACATTCGAATTTTTTATTGATGAGTTAGCTGAATTGCAGGATGAACTTGATTGCCCAGATGAATTCATATGTGATTTCCTTGAAGTTGTTAAAAATCGTTGGTCACCAGATAGTTGTCATTCAAAGGCTAGGCAGCATAAAAGAGATAATCCAAGCTCATACTGAAAATGCAAAATGAAAGTTGGCTTGTGAAAAAAGATCGAGTCTGTGCAATGAGGTTTTTAAAAGATAAACACCCTGATGAAGACGGAACTACATACATAAGGGTTCACTACGCTAGCTGCAGGTTCAGATTCCTACACGGTATTACTCCTCATGTTCAGTTACATAAAAGTGAGAAGTTAACTTATGAAAAAGCAAGAGACCTATGGAGGTCGTCAGTGAAAACAGAATGGGAAGTCTCTAAGAAACCCTTATGGGAGACCTCTTAATGCTTAAAAAATTAGCCTAATTCTCTTTTAAGTTGATATTTAAGAAAAAGAAAAAAAATTTGTTTGAAATTTGAGTATATACCACTAGATAGTTTTGTATCCAGATGAACTACACGTGCCATTCATTCATAACATAATAGTTTTTGTAGCAACCGCTACCAAAACGTTCAACTCGTTACATAGCGAGCCGCATCTCGATTTAAGCCAAGGAACGGGGACTTAAATCAACATTCGGAGTATGGATGATGACAACTCTTCTATATCGTGGACAAAACTATGTCCAGCACAAAGAGCAAAAAGCTCAAAAGGATTGTGTTGAGCTGACTTACAGGCGTAACCACTACAACACATGCAGAAGCGATGCTAAGTCTGAGCTAAATTCCCAATTGGCTTATCGCGGTCTTCGCTATCAACATTAGTTTGTTAACTCTTTTTATAAGGCCCTGCTAGGCAGGGCCTTTTTTTTGCTTAGATAATTCTTGTTTGGTTGAACAGCTATTAACTCGTACAAAGTTTATTTTTGTTAGCCCTCATTAACTTTGCAAGTCGATGCTGTTGGATGATTACTACATTCTTTTTCCCAAAACTCATCTCTAGTTTCATTGGGAACCATGTAAGAGAAGTCATGCATTGTTCGAATATCACTTAATGCATTTTTGATTATGTTCAAAGAAGTTTTTAGTTTCATAGCCCTCCGTATCGGTATAAAGATGTTCTAATCAATCTTGTTAAATTTATACACCTCGGCTTTTACTCAAGTAGAATTAACTATTAGTCGATTAACGAATCAAAGATAAGAATTATAGGAGTAGAGGCTATGCTTAAAGCTTTACCAAGTTAAGAAATATAGTCTGTGGTTATTATCAGTTAAAAATCAATTGATTGTCTCATTTTCTATATGGTTGTGTAGTAATGAATAATCATGGATTGAACGATGATAAACACATATGACGTCTATTTACCAATCTGGATAGAAGTAATCGTCTCCTATGGGCTCTTCATAGAATTGACCAACTTCAATTCCATAAAAATATTTTGATAGTTTGGCGAAAAAATTTTGCATTTAAATAAAAAACGGTCTGTGCAGACTCAGACCGTTAGTGAATTACTTCTTTCCTATCTAAATACATTAATTTGGTTAGTGCGATAGTAAGGAATACCCAATAATTTGTTTAAGGACAAGCCTAGTCTGTATTAATTGGAAAGAGGACTGATAAAGGAAGGCGGTTCAAATTTTTTTGGAGTTTAAATAATATATTTACTTTTTTCTTTAAAAAGGAACCAAAACCCAAATCAATAAAAATATATAGAAATAGGGAATAGCAAAAAACCACATAGAAAATAAGATGACATATGAATGTGTCTATGAGATCAAATTCTTTTTCATTAGTTGTTTGTTCTTCAACATCTATTTTGGGTGACTTAAAATCACTTATTGAATTAGTAGCTATTGACTCAACCCAGCCAAACTGTGCTAGTTCTTGATCGATTATTTTTAGCGCTGAAGTCATAAAGAATAAGAATTTTCAAACATTCATCTTTTTATCGTGTTAAAAATCAAGTTCTAGGCCAACGTTACATTTTTTAGTTTTTTATCTAATTTTGCTTGAAGACGAACACATGATTCCAGTTAATTTCTTCCATTGCATCTTTGAACTGCAAGCATGTTTGCATCCGCATGATTCTTTTCTGATTTCCAAATCTTATTTGAAGTTTGACCAATACAAGCAACTTCAGCTGCATTTTTTATTCCTACTGGTATTTGAGTAAAAGCCAAGATCATTAGGGCAAAACCTGTTCCAGGGGCATGAATATTTAATCGAAAGCTTTTGAGCCAATTTTTCTTACGCATAGATCAATTCCTTTTTAATAATCCTTTATAGCTAATTTTGTTATGTATGCTTGAGTTGAATGAAATGTCTCAAAAGCAAAAGACGAAAATTTAATTAAAAATGTTATTTCCAGAAATAGAACCTAAGGAACAAGGGATATTGAAAGTGAGCCCACTACACTCAATCTACTGGGAAAGAAGCGGCAATCCAAATGGATCCTCTGTCTTGATTGTTCATGGAGGCCCCGGGGGTGGGAGTAGTCCTTCTTATAGAAGATATTTTGACCCATCGAAATTCAATATTGTTCAATTTGATCAAAGAGGATGCGGTAGATCTTCTCCTCATTCTGAGTTAAAAGAAAATACGACACATCATTTAATTGAAGACATTGAAAAATTAAGACAACTCTTAAAAATTGAATCATGGCATGTCTTTGGGGGCTCATGGGGCTCAACATTAAGCTTGATTTATGCCATTCAACACACGGAAAAAGTTTTAAGTCTTACTCTTAGGGGTATATTTTTGTGCAGAAAAACCGAATTAAGTTGGTTCTATCAAAAAGGTGCTAGTGAGATTTTTCCTGAAGAATTTGATCTTTATCAGTCTGTTATTCCGCAAAATGAGAGAGGCGATTTAATTAATGCTTTCCATAAGAGATTAATCAGTCAAGATAGGTCTGAAAGAGCCAAAGCGGCTCATGCATGGACGAGATGGGAAATGTCTACAAGCTTTCTCATGCCAAAAGAATTATCCATTAAAAAAGCTGCAAATGATAATTTTTCAGATTCTTTTGCGCGTATTGAATGTCATTATTTTGTTAATAATATTTTTTTAGAGGAAAATTATATTTTAAAAAACATTACTAAGTTAATAGATATTCCTGTTTCGATTGTTCAGGGAAGATATGACGTGGTTTGTCCCATGAGAAGTGCATGGGATCTTAATAAATCATTGCCCTCTTCAAAACTTTATGTAATCGATAGTGCAGGACACTCAATAAAAGAGATTGGAATTTCTAAAAAATTAATTGAGTTGACGAATGAGTTAGCTATTTCCTCCTTTAACACCTAATTTTTATTAGCTGTTACTTGATCTCAATGATATTTAATTAATCCTACACCCATTAGAAATTACAAGAAAATCCTTTAAATTCATTCATTGATTTAATCTTGCTTGCTGTCTTTTTTTAATTCGCCAATAGCTTTTACTGGGAACTTCATACCCTGTCTCCATACAGCTGTAATTATTAAAGCAATGAAAGCAATAATGGGTATGAATCTAAGTACTTCCATCGTGGAAGGTTCCGCTACTAAAGATTTAAAAGGATCACTAAGAGATACGGGAACGACCTCGTATGAATTTGCTAGTTCATTTAGATCTACTTGCATTTTTTTGGGGTATTATTTCTGAACCTTATTAAAAAAAAATGCGTATTTTCTTTTGACTCGTTTGTTTGTGATTTGTATGTAAAAAATATACCTGTATAAGTAAATAAAGCTAATCCTTTAGGTGATTTAAGTTTTCTTAACCCGGTTCCTTTGACTTGTTGATACTCAGATTAAATTCATATTTGCACATCTTTTATTTTAGATAATTTATTTGGTCAACCCTGAAAAGAGAAAGAACCAAGTAAAGACAATTATATTTAGACCAACTGTTAAAGATATTGCGATCACTTTATAAGTGTTTCCAACTTCCTCAGATTCTTGATTGAGCTTTATTCTTTTCATTTCGCTTCTTTGTAAAAAAAAACTTCTGATTCACTCTCTGACTATAGCTACATGAGGTGAGGTGTCATTTCCCTTTTACTTAATAACAAGAATTTTTCTTTTGAAACGGCTTAGATTCTTTGCCCTTTAAGTTAAAGCCAGTTCATTGCTATTTCAGGAATTTTATTAGTAGTGGGAGTATTTACATTTGAACTGAGTTACTTGTTTCGTGAAGGTTCATGAGAAGCATTTATATGATCCGCTGTCTTTGAGTTGGCTTTAAAATTTATTTTTATTAAGTTTGTATGTTTTGCACTTGATTCAATGTCAATGGATTTATTTACTGATTGATAAAACTTTTTTACGAGCTAAAAAAGTATAGTTACAGATTAATATGAACAGAGCTCAAATTGCGGTACCTCCTTTACTAAAAGGCTCTACTGAGGTGAAAATCATTGAACGAAGTTGGGGCATTGAAAGGTGCTACGTAACACCAGATGGTGAGAAGGTTTGCACACCAGCTCCGTTTTTAACAAATCATCGAAACCTTGATTGGACTTGCTTTGCTTAAATAGTTTTCTTGTCAAAAATAATTTAATAACTGTTCAAATCGAATTTTGATTTTGAAATCTTTGCTTGATTTTTCTTAAACCGTTTTCTCCTTCTGACATCTGAAGAATTGATGCAAAACCTGTTATTAATAAATTCCATACATGATTACATGGTAGGTAGAAAACATTTTAATTTTGTTTTCACATTAAATTAGCTACTACTACACATTGGATGTTGTAGTGCAATGCGAATATATTTAGGGTAGTTTCACCCAAGCATTAAATTTTTGGTGATTTTAATTCAAAATATCTGATATGTCGATCAACACTATGAAAGTGTTTACTCCATTTAGCATTCCTAAGTCTGACATGACAGCTCTGCCGAAATGGAAAAATAAAGCTACATTCAAAAAGTTCCATTAAAAACACCAACAACGTTTTATAGTGCATTTGTACTGTTGACTTGTTTGCTGGTATGAAGAGAGATGGTTGGATTAGGGAAGTAAATGGAGTATGGATACTTAGGTTTCGATATGATTGGGAGAGCTGGGATCAAAACCCTAAGGTTTGGATTGAGAGGGGAAGGCTTGAATCAAATGGACCCCCACTTTTGAAAAATCGCAAGAGGATGAGAAGAGGGTTGGCAATAAAACTATGGAGGGAATTATTGTCAACTGGATGGAGACGTATTCCCCCACAGTGGGATTAATAATTAAAATGATGAAGTTCTTATTATTTTCAAGTTAAATTAGTTTTTATACTTTATCTTTTCCACTTCAAACGGAAAATCTGCCCAACGTTTGAATACGCAGACTACTTAATGTATAGATTTTGAATATCTCATCACTATTTAAAAGTAAATTCATTAGGTTAGATTTTTAAATAAACAAATAATCATGACATCGGACATTGAATACTATAAGCAACTGTCTAAAAAGGTTAGTACAAAGCAAGATAAAATTAATTTCTTTGATCAAAATCAAAAGGCATTTTACGTAGATATTTATTCTGATAGTTGGTCAAAGATGATGCTGGAATATGCTAAAATAGAGAATCTAAGTTCAGAGCAATTAAATAAAATTGAGGAAATGAAATGGGTTGAGATGCCAGAAAAATTAAAGCTTTTTGCATATGATTTCTGTATTCTTAATGGATTTGTTTTTACTGGAGTGGGAAGTAAATAATACTGATTAATCTGAGATTAAAAAATATTTAGGTGCTTATTCATTTGATTGATTTCCACTTTTCGTTTTAAGTAAATTGATTTTTTTATTGTAATTTCTCTAGTAATACGTCAGATGCTTGTTGCCAATAGGTTCATTGAGTTCTAAATGGTGCATGCACAAAGCTTTTTAATTATCTAGAAGATGTAATTTATTTTTTCTTTTTCGTCCTTTTGCTTTTTGGCTCAAATCCGTCTTTAAAGTCCGAACCGGATTTGTTAAACCAAGCCAAGAAGGCGGCAATAGATGTTCCAATTAAAGCAGCAATAACCCATTGAGATATTTCATCCATTAGCAAAAAATTTTCCTTCCAGTAGCTGAGTAATAGTAGCAAGTACCATCAATGCCGATATAAAACATACGGTTTTTGTATTTTGACTTTGAAAATTGTTCAAGTCTTCTTTCATGCATATCGAAGTTTTTTGTATTTAACTCTGGATTTCGTTCTCTTTGTTCATTAGTTCCCTCTTCTACATTCCATGCCAATTTTCTTATGAGCCAAATTGCGGCAATTAAAAAAACAATAACTAATAAATCCATTTATTTTGCAAGAGAAAAGTTGTTAGCAATAGTCTCTCAACTCTCTCCATTTATCTAGCCCCGCTTGAAGATTCTCCATTTCAGTTTTAGAACCCTTTGTTTTAAATGCTTTAATCAACGACTCTGTAGCTTCGATTCCATAGCTAGCAGCTTCTCTTTGCCTTGCACAAACTCTGTCTCTGGATCCATCTTTTAAATCTGTCTCAATTTCTTTCAGTATTTTGCTTGCTTTCTCTTGTTTTTGATAAAAATCACTTAAATACATCTCAAATTCCGACTCAGCATTAGCTGATATGACTGAAGAAAATAAGAGAACCAAGGATATTAATAATAGAGGAAATAAGCGCTTCATATTTTCCTAATGGCTATCTAGCTAATCTTTATAACCTATTTATATGCAATGTTATATGGGAAACCCGAGCACGCAGCACGTATCAAATGTTTAGAAATATTTGATGAAAATCAAATCAATTTTATCTCTCCTTTTTACATGTAAACCACTAGAAATGTGTTTGCTTTTTATTTATTGTGCTTCATTAGCATGCTTCGCTAGTTGATAGATATTTAAATGAACTCACCAAATGAACTATTTCAAAAACCCTTGGCAATGACATTTGCATTAGTGGTTTGTTCTTTCATTACTGATTCTTTGGTGAGCAATTTAGTATGAAGATACCTTCGATAAGTTTAAAAAGAACGCTTGAGGTGACCATGAAGGACACTTTCCGAAGGATAAAAGAATTAGGTGAGAAAGACAGTCAAGTATTAAGAGAGGAATACAAAGAATGGATAGTCGCTAGTGAAGGCGGGAATAAATACCCTCATGTTCTATATATGAATCAGTTGAAACCAAAAGTTAAAAAGATCATTAAAAAGGGGCTTAAGTTGCCCCTAGAGAATTGTCTGATAATCAGATTTTACTAGTACTGTGTAGCCCCTTCAAGCAGCTAATAGTTCTTCCTCCGCTGGTAATGTTTGAGTTATTGACTCATCCAATTCATCACTTCCCTTTATTTCTAGTGAAATAACGTCTCCTGATTCTAGACTCGGCTCGACATTTTGCTCAGAAGCTATTTCCAGATTAGGTTCCATTTTTACTGACGAGGTAATCTCAGATAGAACCACTTGTGCTAACTCAGCTTCTTTAACAACTTGAGACCATGGGTTAACTGTTGCTGCAATGAAGTCCCGATTTGCTTCTGTTTTGTCTCCACGGGTGATGAGTAAGAAAGGAAGAGCAACGGTAAACAGACAAAAAATGGCTAGGAAAAAGTTGGCGATGGCCATTTCTCTACCAGGTTCAAATGCTGCTAGAAGCATAAAAATAAAAGCAATTTGTATAAAAAATCACTTACTTTTTACCCTTAAGCCATACCTTCGCAAACAAACTTAATCGAAAAATTTAGTATGTTCAAAATCAATGACTTTACAGGGGTGTTTAAAATTGATTTTGTGTGTGTCAGTTAGTGATGTCTCATTCTGTCATTAGACGATAAGCAAAATCATCAACCCTCTTCTGATTTACTCCATTATCTCCAACTCCTACTCTTGATTCTGATCTGACTTGAATAATACCTTTTTCTGGAATTGCTTTGAGCAGTAGATCATCGGTATATCTTCTCCATTTTGTCTTCGCTTCAGCATGAATAAATGAATTAGTTTTTTCAACTATTTTTGTTCTGGATGTTTCAGAAACAATTTTGGTTGCTTTTTTAAAAGCATTTTCTAAATCATTTACTTTAAAGTCTTCTCTCACGCAGTGCGTTATGACAACACACTCTGGCAGATCAGTTGTTATTGCATTTGCTTTATGGGGGGTAATTGTAAGAACAACAAGAATTGAAAAGAAGAAAGTTAAAAATCGATTAATCATTGATCCAAAAGATCTAGTAAAATAAATTTAAAAGCAATACAAATGACTATATCCTAGGTAAAAATTAAATGTGATTTTACTCTATGATTTTTAGGGATTTATGGCTTGAAATTTAGATCTATAAAGCTGGAAAAAGAATTATGGATAATTATTGATAAAAAAACTGTTCTAAACCCATCTAGCATTTTTTAACTTGCTAATTCATTTCCCCATTCTTTGTGTTTTCTATCTAAATCTACTATTGAATTTTTTTGAGCATTAAGTATTAGTAAGCGATGAACTAGCTCGATTTTGGTTTCAGTTACCTCTTCTGAGTAAAACTTTAGAGGTTGTTCTCCAAGCAAATTGTCGCCGCTCATTAAATAAAAATTTTAAATCATTGGTTTTTTAGGACGGAATCAAATATAACCATTAGTCTTTAAGGTTTTTTTTCTTTTTGCGTTACATCACTCTTGCTGGTTGTCCCTACCTTTACCATCCATTTAGCAAGAGTAGAGGTAGTTATAGTCTTGATGTTGCCTTTTCTCCTTGAATCTCCTTCCCTCAGCAAGTTTTTAGCCTTGTAAATACTGATAGTTTGTAACGCTCCAGTTCTTCTTTCCATCCTGGCGAGTTCATAACAAGTTAGTTCTTCAGTTTCTGATTGATTTAGTAATGCATCCTGTTTTTCATTCTGAATTTATAGGTCTTGATTGGCCAATCCTCTTTATTGGTCACATCATTATGTTCTGGTCTTTAACTGTAAGACTTGATTGGTCTTGGATTCCGTTAACGGATTATGAGAAATTATGCGGTTCTAAAGGTGACGCATATCGAGCTCAAGTGAGTTTATTGGAGAAAACTTTTCAAAATAACTAAAAACCAAATGAAATTACTTCTCGTTTTACCAATATCCTTTTGCTTTTTATTTCCCACAAAAATACAAGCATCAAGAACTGATCAAGTTAGTTCCGTTTGTTCAAGTTTTGCGGCCGGTAAAATTGATGCCGCAAAAACCTTAAAGGCTTTAAATCTAAATAATGATGATTTTTCAATAGGCGTGAATAATACTGCAAAAATATTTTGCGCATAGTTTTTGAGTTCTTTTTGTTATTTATAGCTACTACATTTAGATAATCTTTTAGCTTTGACTATGAAATTGTGGATGAAAAAAGTTTATGTTTATCCATATGATATGGACTTAAGTACTTCTGGTTATATTATTTATTCTTCATTTAGTAATACTACTTAAAAGAAGTGGATCAAATATGGATTTAATTTAATTATTTTAGCTGATTTTAAATGGATAGCACATAATGAAACAGACTTATACACTTGTGAAATAATAGTTCTAAATGCGATGCACTGATGTAAAAATGCATACCCAAGTAAATGTAATTTCTAATTTTCTTTAATTCTCATTCTCACTAAACAGACATGAATATCGCTCAATCATCGCCTTTGTATGAATATTGGAATTCTGCTCAAGACGAGAATGATGAAAACAAGAGACTATTAAAGCTTAATTCAAAGGAACCTGCTTCTAACCTTTTTAGGAACGAACCTTACAAATGGGAAAATCTTTATCGAAGTGTTCTTAAAAACGTTATTAGTGGAGATGATTCATCAATAAAAGGATTGATGGTTTTGTTATCTACAATCAGTAAAAGGGAGAAAGATATAGCCCTTAACTCTCTAGAGGCTTTTTTAGATAAGCGTATAATTAATAAATTGAGAAATGAAAAATATCAGGATATAAAGTCTAGTAAAAATTTTTATACTGCCTTTAGAATATTGTTGACTATATTTATCAATCCATATGGTTTAGAAATTAAAAAAGAACCAAAACATCTTTATGAGAGAACAGGAATGTTTTTTTATAAATTAAGAAAGATAATTTTATCAAATAAGTGAGATTTAAATCTCTGGTGAAAAATTTTAATCTTAGAGAAGGATGACTATTGGAGAGAAAATTTTTCTATTAATTTTCTAAGTTGTTCTGTTCGAGAGTTTTTTTGTGGTCTGGCATCATCAAGTACTGCTGCACAACATAATTGCCATGATGAACCATCTTTTAATTTCAATTCTTTAGAAATATTGACTGGAGCAGAGGTTAAGGAAGTTATTTCATCTATATGCTCGAGGGTCTCCCACAGTTCACTCTCTAGGAAATCTAGTTCAACTTTTGATAGGAGGTTTGTTGCTATA
Source organism: uncultured Prochlorococcus sp. (assembly GCA_902634795.1). GTDB lineage: Bacteria > Cyanobacteriota > Cyanobacteriia > PCC-6307 > Cyanobiaceae > Prochlorococcus_B. Next base: position 13,027 of record CACPLK010000028.1, read on the forward strand.
AAATCCTTGATTAAATCTGTAAGCTCTAAAGACATTTTTCAATTTAATGTAATCGACAAAACCATAGGTTCAATGAAAAGAGCAGTTTGTAAAAAATTATTTGATTTTGAGGATAGCACTTATTTAAATTATTTTTTTACGAGCTGATTTTCAAATTTTATTCTTAAAGACTTAACTCAGATAACTACAATATAAGTAAGAGCCCACTTCCTTAAAGAAAAAATGAGTATGGAGATTACAACTGAATCTGCAAAAAAGGCGCAAAAGGAAGCTGAATGGGCATATAACAAAGCAATGGAAAAGTTTTATTACTCAATGTTGGAGGTTGTTTTCTTAAGGATTAAAAGTCACCTGTCTACGGAGGGGCTAAAGAAAGTGGTGGAGATAGATAAAAAAAGAGCTAACAACGAAAATCTGGGAGTTGAATTTAGTCAAAAAACCTGGTCGGTATTAGCAGAAGCATGGACAGGTACAGAAGGTTTGGCGATGACTAAGATCGCTGAACTTTATGGGCTGGAGATATCTGATTTGGATATATCCAAAATTCAAAAGCTTGATGCAAATGATAGTTCTCCAAAATGCACTCCATCAAAATAACTTTGATGTACATTGAGTCTGCTGAATATCTTCACTGATTGATTTGAAGTTGCAACAATTAAAAAAATTCTTGAAAGAAAGAAAAAAGCTACTCAAAAAGAAATATCTTAAGAAACTTGTTGAAAAAAAAACAAAATAGCTTTGCATTGAATGGGTGGTATTTATTCCTATGTCGTATTAGTCTAGATATATGACATATTATGCAAAGCCAAATTATATTCAATACGATGAGTGGTTTGATAACAATATTGATCCGTTCGAATTAGAATATGAGAATGAAAAAAAGTTTAGTGATTCTGTTCACGAGAAGTTTTATAAAATGTCAAAACATAATTTAATTATTGGCGGATCGGAGTCTGTTTCAGGTCTAAATAAATCTGATCGATGTTCAGGTGGGTTTTGCTCATTAACAGATGATGAACTCAATCAACTTTAATCAAATGTAAATTAAGAAAAGATATGAATTTTAATGATCATTTTTTTATTTATTTAGAAGCATTTATTTTTTTTCTTTTGTCTACAATGTTTGTCCTTTTGTATAAAAGCAATAAATGGTTCCAACGCTCTAGAGCTTTATCTAAAAAAGATGATTGAATTATCTATATGAAATATCTAATACTATTGACTGTCTTGTTGGGTCTAAGCACTCCTTTGGAAGCAGTTACTACACGAATGTTTAAAGTTCTAGATACTTGTGCAAGATATAGGTTGAAAGAGAAAACTGCTTTAGTCGCAATAAAAGACCTCAAACTCAAATATGAGGGTAAAGATGAAATTGAGGCAGAGCTTTTCATCAAATTGTATTGCTCAGTTTTTACCCCAAATGAAAATGTAGATTTTTAATTAATTTATGAGTCGTTTACTTGTTCTCCAGCATTTAGAACGAGAGCGACCTGGACTTTTTGTCAATCTTGCTGAGGAAAGAGGATTAAGAGTTTGTACTTTTCGTTTAGATCTAGGAGATTCTCTTCCAGAACTTAGGAATGGAGATTTACTTTTGGTGTTGGGTGGACCTATGGGTATAAGAGACATTGGTACTTCAACTTATCCGTGGCTTATTGAAGAAGTTGATCTCATAAAAGAAGCCTTAAATCAAGGTATTGGAATAATAGGAGTTTGCTTAGGAGCTCAGCTTTTAGCCTATGCAGCTGGCGGTGATGTTGAAATGCTTCAGGAAGAGGGATCTGATCAATCATTAGCTGAAATTGGGTGGGAAAATATCTTTCCTAATTCATTAGAAAATCACTGCAAACTGACAACACTTTTAGCTTATCCTTTTCCTGTTTTGCATTGGCATGGAGACAGAA
>CACPLK010000029.1 GCA_902634795.1 uncultured Prochlorococcus sp.
ACACCATTTTAAACTTTCATGTGTTAATCCATATTGTGAATAATAACTATCAAGATCTGTAAGCATATTTTGCTTCATTCTCTCTTTCTGTAATCTAAGTGTCATAACTGCATCAGTATTTTTTAATGCAATTTTTAATGACCTTTCTATTGAAACGGAACCTCTCTTCTTAATGGGATCAATTTTTTGCCCTGGCGGAGGATTGTTAACAAAATCAATGAATTCCTCGGGAAGAAGACTTGGAGGTCCACATAGTGTTACCTCAGCTCCACATGCTGTTAAAGCCCAAAGGTTTGATCTGGCAACTCTTGAATGAAGAATATCTCCAACTATTGTAATTTTTTTATTTAAAAGACTATTAGTTGATGCTTCGTTTGGATTAAAGAAAGTAGCAAGTGTAAATAGATCCAAAAGACCTTGACTTGGATGGCTATGAAATCCATCACCTGCATTGAGAATGGATGTATTTATATTATTTATGTCTACGTAATTAGCTAACTCTGCGGGTACATTTGTTGAGTCATGCCTAATCACTAAGATATCAGCCCCCATCGAGATGTATGTGAGAATAGTGTCTAAAGGACTCTCTCCTTTGCATAGAGAGCTTGCTGATACAGAAAAATTTTGAACATCAGCAGATAGTCTCTTTGCTGCAAGTTCAAAACTAGTTCTTGTTCTTGTACTTGGCTCGAAAAATAAGTTGGCGATTAATCTTCCTTGAAGCGCAGGAAGTTTTCTAGAACTTGATTTATGGACATCTTTAAATCTTGTTGTTAGTTCTAAAACTGTGTTGTAATCCTCTAAAGAAAATGTAGATAGATCAATAATGTGATTATGTTTCCAATTATTCATAATCCCTCAAATGTGGATGGTGACCAACACTTATTTTTGGGGGGGATTCGATCTCCTTTAATCCTTTTGCTAACACTTCTACTATTTTTAAGGTACCAACGCCAAGGTAAATCTTTAGCTTGCGAAATGCCAATCCTTGTGGTCTGAACAATATTTCCCATTCTTGCTGAATTTTCTCCCTCCGTTAACCAAAAATCATTTGAAGTTGACAAGGGTAAATTGTCAAACTTCCTATTTAATCCAAACCTTTTTGCTAATAATCCTGGTCCAGCAGCAATTCTCTCATCTTCTCCTTTTATTGCTATCGATCGAAGAAGTACACCATTTGCCCAGTTTTTCTTCCCAGTAACAACATTTACGCAATTATTAATGCCGTATGAAAGGTATATGTAAAAGTTACCAGGTTCGCCAAAAAGGGTTTCATTTCTTTGAGTTCTCCCTGAGAAGCCATGGCATGAGGCTTCTTCTTGAGAATAAGCCTCAGTTTCAACAATTACACCAGCAAGAAATCTGTTTTTGGATAAGCGCTTAATTAAAAAACAGCCAATTAAGTTTGGGGCGACCAAATGAGATGGCCTTGAAAAGAATTCTTTTGTAAGAACTGAGATTTGCCTGCTATTTATCTTAAATCCATCTTACTTACTAATTAATAGATTTCTCAATCTTGCTGATCAATCTACCAAGACTTAAAATTTGGTAAAAAGCATTCAGATGGCAAAATGGTACACGAACTGATTTGTCTCAACGCAAGCATTAAGGTCTTTTTCTTATAAGGCGTCCCCCTCATTCCCTCAAGATCTTGAAAATTTTCTAACCTAACCATGACTAAAATTTCTTCATCTGATGTTCGCAAGGTTGCACAGTTAGCTCGTTTAGAACTTCCAGAAGATCAAATAGAAACATATACAGAGCAACTCGAAGAAATACTTTCGTATGTTGATCAACTGCAAGAAATAGATACTGAAAACATTCCTCCAACTACTAGAGCTGTAGAGGTGGTTAATGCAATGAGGGAGGATGTAGTTGAAGTTAATTGCTCAAGAGAAGATCTTCTTAATCAAGCACCTCATAGGGAAGGTGATTTTTTTAGAGTTCCCAAAATACTTTAGATAGGAATTATCCTTTACTTTCTGTTTTGATTCTTGTTTTATGAATTAGTTTTATATATTTTCGTCTCCAATTATTTTTTGGTAATATTCTTGCTAATGGCCTCATTTTACTTCTTCTTTCTTTGTGACTTCTAATTCCAAGTAAAACATCATAAAGAAAATTTAGACTATCTTTTTTAGTTTCAAAAATTCCCATTCTTTGAGGTGAACCTTTTTGATCTAAAAGTGGTTTTGTGGCTTCGTAAGCTGGTTTATATTCAAACCATGGAATAGATGGCCATAAATGATGAACTAAATGATAATTTTGTCCCATTATTAATAAGTTCATTAATTTACTTGGATAAACTCTTGCATTTGTCCATCTATTTCTAGACTGAAAAGGTCTATGTGGTAGATAATCAAAAAATATTCCCAAAGTGACTCCAACCATTAATGCTGGTCCGAACCATAAATTATAAATAATATTCATAAAATTATATTTAATTCCTGCAATGACTATGCAAATAAATATTCCTCTCTCAATTCCCCATTGCATTAGTTCAAATTTTCTCCAAAGTTTTCGCTCAAAGAAAAAATACTCATGATAAAAGAATCTTGGAGCAATTAACCAAATAGGACCAAAAGTGCTCACTATGTGATCAGGGTCGTTTTTGGGATCATTTACGTATTTGTGATGCTCTAGATGAACTCTTGTGAAAACTGGAAAACTAAAACCTAGTAATATCGCTGAACCATGGCCCATGAATTGATTGATCCATTTATTGGGATGGGCAGCATTGTGACAGGCATCATGAATAACTGTGCCTTCCATATGAAGAGCTAAAAATGCTAAGGCAACCAAAATTGGTAACGGCCAATTTCCTTGATACCATTGCCAAACACTAATTATTGCAAGGAAATAACCACCAAAGAATAGCGCTAAAGTTACGTTTAAAGGCTTGGGCGGATCAAGATATTCCTGGATCTCATTTTGCCAGTCGCGTAATGACTTCAGCTTTTTCGTTGCCTTATTTTTGTCAGACCTCGATAAGCACTGGGCCATTACTTGATGTGATTGAGATTAATTGAGCTTAATTAAAAAAATGCCCACCGGGAGACTTGAACTCCCACGACCAAAGTCACTGGTACCTAAAACCAGCGCGTCTACCAATTCCGCCAGGTGGGCCAAAGGTTTTCACCGATTGTAAATTGATTCTAGCAGCTCATTGATGGCTATTTAAAGACTATTTTGGATTAGTGAACGTAAAAAGATTAATGTAATTTTAATATTTGTATATGAGACATTTGAAATACTCTTTTTATTACTCATGATTTTTAGTTGTTCAATAGGCCTCTCTCACTACAAAATAAATTCATATTGAGAAAATATGGTTGTTACTATTTTTGGATCCTTATTTCTTTTTATTGGGCTTTTGATATTGGCATTACCTTTAATTCTAGTCGAATTAAGCAGGCCCAAAGATTGGTTAATGGGCGGACTTTTTTTATTTTTAGGATTATTTCTTCTAGTGGAGAATGATATTTTAAGAGGCTCAATAAATTTACTTGTTATTTCAATGGCAATTTTGTATGGCAAGATGATTTTAGAAATTCTTCAAACTAGATGGTATCAACTAGGTCCTGAGGAAAAAAAAGGGATTGGATCTTTTCAAAGATGGTTTAACTCTTTTAAACAGCTTGGTCAAATTTTTGGTTCACTATGCAATGGCTTTTTAAATTTTTTGACTAGCTTAACGACTCAAGTTGAAAAACCTCTAAAAGAAAAAAATGGGTTCATCCAGAATTGAAAGAAGAAGTCAAAAAGAAAGTAGTCGATATATCTGGTTCTACTGATTCCAATAAGATCAGAAATCAAGACTTACCTGAAAATGAAGAGACTTCTTGATAAGGTTAAAAGGCCTCAGGCACCCATGATGATTATTGAATATTTTCAAAGTGAATAATGACAATAAAGATTCTCATAAGGATCGTCCCACTTATAAAGACACTCTCAACCTTTTGCAGACTGATTTTGGGATGAGGGCAAATGCAACTCTAAGAGAACCTGAGTTGCAAGCTTTTTGGACCAAAAAAAAGATAGATTTCGAATTAGGTTTAAATAATTCTGGAGAGACTTTTACTTTGCATGATGGTCCCCCATATGCCAATGGAACACTTCATATGGGTCATGCTCTTAACAAAGTATTAAAGGACATAATCAATAAATTTCAAATAATGCAAGGGAAAAAAGTTTGTTATGTTCCTGGATGGGATTGCCATGGATTGCCTATTGAATTGAAAGTTCTTCAAGCTATGGATAAAAGTCAACGAGCTGAATTAACGCCTATTAAATTGAGAAAAAAAGCAGCTGCTTATGCAAAAAAACAAGTTTCTCAACAAATGGATGGTTTTAAAAGGTGGGGAATATGGGGTTATTGGGATCAACCATATTTAACTTTAGACAAAAAGTTTGAAGCCTCTCAGATCAAATTGTTTGGCGAAATGGTTTTTAAAGGATATATATATCGAGGTCTAAAGCCAGTTCATTGGAGTCCAAGTTCTCAAACTGCTCTAGCCGAGGCGGAATTAGAATATCCCACAGGTCATATTAGTAAAAGTATTTATGTGGGATTTAAAGTTGATCAAATACCAAATATATTAACTCAAGAAATTTCTAATCAAGCACCAGATCTATTTGATTCTGAAGGGAAATTAAAAGAAGTTAAACTTGTAATTTGGACTACCACTCCTTGGACAATTCCTGCAAATGAGGCGATATCAGTTAACCAAAAATTAGACTATGTAATTGCACAAAGTTCTGATAAATCATTAATAATTATTGCTAATGATCTTTTGGAAGATGTGTCTGAAAGTGTAGGAATTAATTATGAAAAAAAAGTATTAGTCAAAGGATCAATATTAGATGGAATTTTATATCAACACCCTTTATTTGATAAAAGAAGTCCTGTTGTATTAGGAGGTGATTATATAACAACTGAATCAGGGACTGGACTAGTTCATACTGCTCCAGGCCATGGTGTTGATGACTTTAATACTGGTAAAAAATATAATTTACCAATTTCTTGCCCTGTAGATGAAAAAGGTTTTCTTACTGGGGAGGCTGGAAAATTTGAAGGCTTAAATGTACTAAAGAATGCTAATAATGTCATAATTAAAGATCTCATTAATACTGGATCATTGCTTAAAGAAATTCCATATGAGCACAGGTATCCTTATGATTGGAGAACTAAGAAACCAACTATTTTTAGAGCTACAGAGCAATGGTTTGCTTCTGTTGAAGGATTTAGGGATAAGGCACTTTCAGCAATAGAAGATGTTATTTGGCTTCCTGAATCTGGAAAAAACAGAATCGATTCTATGGTTAGAGAAAGAGGAGATTGGTGTATCTCACGACAAAGGACTTGGGGGGTTCCAATACCAGTATTCTATGAGAAAAATGGTAAAGAAATTTTGCTCAATAAAGACACTATTTCTTACATAGCTGATTTATTCTCTATCCATGGAGCTGATATTTGGTGGGAATATGAAGTATCTAAGCTATTACCTCCTTCTTATATAAATGAGGCAGAGCGATGGCAAAAAGGGACTGATACTATGGATGTATGGTTTGACTCTGGATCTAGTTGGTCTTCAGTAATTTCTAAGAAAGAATATTTAAATTATCCAGCAGATTTATATTTGGAGGGATCTGATCAACATCGAGGTTGGTTTCAGTCTTCTTTATTAACCTCGGTGGCAGTAAATGAAAATGCACCTTTTAAAAAGGTCCTGACACATGGTTTCGCATTAGATGAGAATGGTAGAAAAATGAGTAAATCCTTAGGAAATATTGTTGATCCTTTAGTTATCATTAATGGTGGTTCAAATAAAAAATTAGATCCTGCTTATGGAGCTGATGTTTTGAGACTTTGGGTTAGTTCTGTTGATTATTCTGCAGATGTCCCCATTGGTTCAAGTATACTTAAGCAAATTTCTGATGTTTATCGTAAGGTAAGGAATACTTCTAGGTATCTATTAGGAAATATCTATGATTTTGATTATAAAAATGATTCAATTGATTTTTCTAGACTGCCATTGTTAGATAAATGGATGTTAAATAGAACAGCTGAGGTGATTGATGAGATAACAGTTGCATACTCTAATTTTGAATTCTCTAAGTTTTTCCAAACTATTCAGAATTTTTGTGTAGTTGATCTATCTAATTTTTACTTAGATATTGCAAAAGATAGGTTGTATGTGAGCTCTAAATCTGACTTTAGAAGAAGAAGTTGTCAGACAGTATTATCCTTGATTATTGAAAAAATATCTGGCCTAATTGCACCTGTTTTATGTCATATGGCAGAGGATATTTGGCAAAATATTCCATATAGCTTAGAGGAAGACTCAGTTTTTCAAAGAGGATGGCCTAATGCACCTCAATCATGGCGAAATACTAGTTTTAACTCCCATGTTATTGAGCTTCGAAAACTAAGATCAGTTATTAATCGTATGTTGGAGAGCTGTAGAAATAATCAAGAGTTAGGTTCCTCTTTGGAAGCATCAGTAAGGATTGATATATCTGATGAAAAAGTTAGAGCTGCTGTTGAATGGTTAGCTCAAAGCGAATCCAATAATGTTGATGTATTGAAAGATTGGTTCTTAGTTTCATCTTTACAAATTGGAGGTGAGCCTTGGGCTGAAGTTTTAGTTAGTGAGGATAATGATTGTGGTTCAGTTGAGATTGCAAAAGCCAGAGGATTTAAATGTGAAAGATGTTGGCATTATGAAATTGAAATGAGTAAGAATCAACAACATCCAAATATTTGTAAAAGGTGCGAAAAAGTTGTTTTAGCTATCTAAATAGTAATTAAAAGTTAATATTATATTATTATTTTTTAGAATTTACCGGCGAAACGACCATTCTTTGGTAATTGGATAATTATCCATTGGAGTAAACCTATTAGATATAATATCAGGGCTAAATATGCAAAAAATGTAGCAAATCCTTTACTCCAATTACCGTCTAAAATAAATTTTATTATTGTTTTTGTTGTCATGAATGAATTAAATGGTATTTCTCTCCAAGTATCGCAGTAGTTCTGATGAATTGAATTTAAACATCTCCAACTAAATAGATGAAGACCAGTATTTAGTACGCACCAAAAAGATAAAGTCCATCGCCAAATTCTTGTGGTTAAAGCAATAGGTTTATAAACAGGCATTTCTTCAATTTCTTCATTGAGATCAAACCAAAACCAAATAGAACCAACCATAAGTATCGGTGCAATGAATGAAATTAATTGACCTAATTGGCTATCAACACTAAGAAATAAAATGTTTATCGCATAAAGACTAGAAACTTTCCAGTAAATCGATAAAAGTCGATCAACAGAGCTTGAATTCGATCTTTTAGCCCAAATCAATAGAAATAAGTAGTCAGCTAGTGGAAGATAATTCAATTAATCTTATAAGTAAACAAGTAGAAAATGGCATTCCAATAAGAATGGCTTTGTTGTATTTAATAGGGTTAAATAAAAACAATTAATTATAATCGATTTTTTTTACAATAGTTTCAACCCTTCTGAAAAAAGTCCATACGCTAATCCTATCCTAAACATATCAAAAACCCTAACCAGTATTATTGGTTTTTTAGACTTTAAAAAAATAAATCTAGCTTTAACAAGTATCTCCAAAAATATTAATGCAATAAATGCCCCAACAGGGTCCATCAAAGCTAGTACTCCATTAATCATACCTAAAGAACTACCTATCAAAAAACCTATCAAAAAAATTATTGCTAATAATGAATACCTTCTCCATGGGTTTACCGCCCAATTTGCTAATCTGTCAACAAACTTTGTAGATGACTTATATAAAAATGTTTTCTGCATTCTTGAAGACATAAGAGAAAAGATAAAAAATTACCTCAGATTTTTTTCATTAGTTAACTCCCTAACTTAAATATATTAAATGAAAGCTCTAATAAAGCAAAAATAAATTATCTTCATCCAAGATATAAATATCAAATTTCTTTTAATATGAACTATCCACATTATTTAAAATTTGAAAAAGATCTTTTAATGGTCTATTTGATATAAAATCAAAGTATGATGAATCATGATGAATCACCAAACCTCTTTATCTGGGAAAAAAATATTAGTTGCTGTCACAGGAAGTATTGCAGCTGTTAAAGCTCCTATTTTAGTTAGCCGCCTAATTAAAGCTGGAGTAGAGGTCAAATGCGTCATAACTCAAAGCGCATCTAAGTTAGTAAGTCCTTTATCTTTATCTACTTTAAGCAGAAATAAATGTTATCAAGATAAAGATCAATGGGATGACTCTCAAACCAAGCCTTTGCATATTGCTTTGGCTGAATGGGCAGAGCTAATTATTGTTGCACCGATGAGCGCGACATCTTTATCAAAATTTACTAATGGAAATGCCGATGGACTTCTAGCGAGCATTCTCTTAGCTAGTAAATCTCAAATAATTTTTGCTGCTGCAATGAACACATCAATGTGGGAAAATCAATCAGTAAAAAAGAATTGGAATTACATAAAGAATATTGACCAAGTTATTAGCCTCGAACCTAGTAAGGGGCTTTTAGCTTGCGACAGAGTTGGGGATGGGAAAATGGTTAATTTAGATATTATTGAATTAGCCTCTGAAAGTGCGTTTATTTGTAATGCAGAAAATAAATTCCTCACAAAAGATCTAAAAAACATAAGGTTTCTAGTATCAGCTGGCCCTACGGTCGAAGATCTTGATGCTGCAAGACAATTAACAAATCGAAGTAGTGGAAGGATGGGGGTTTTAATAGCTCAAGCTGCAAAGTTAAGAGGTGCAGACGTAGATTTAGTGCATGGTCCAATAAGCGTCCAAGAAGATCTTCTTGAGGGACTTAATACTTATCCAGTTAGAAGCTCATCTGAAATGGGTGCAAAGATTGATGACTTACAACCATCTGCTCAAATCATTGTCATGGCTGCAGCAATATCAGATTTCAAAAAAAATAATCCAAGTGAGCAAAAAATCTCTAAAGAATTTTTTTTAAAATATATTTTTGAAGATTTAGAAATGACCCCAGACCTACTCAAAAATCAAACGAAAAGGAAATTAGAAAATCAAATTTTCCTAGGTTTTGCAGCTGAAACAGGAACTGATAATGAAATTATTGAAAAGGGAGAGAATAAAAGGATTGCAAAAGGTTGTGACCTTCTCATGGCCAATCCCATTGACAGAGCTGGTCAAGGATTTAATAAAAACTTCAATAGTGGCTTTTTGTTAGGTCCCAAAAAAATGGTCAAAAACTTATCTTTCTCAACAAAACTTGCAATATCCCATCAACTTTTAGATGAAATTCGAAATCTAAAATCAAAAATTTATTGATATTTTTCGAATTTGTTTTTTTTCAAAAATTTGAGTCTAAGCGCCAAAAAAGACTGCTGCAAAAGGGTTTTGAATGAAATCAGAGTACTAAATTCATCAAAGCAAAAGCTACGGGTTGTATAGAGCTATCAAATGCTTGTGAAAAGAAGTATTTGACACCTGTAATATCCCAACTGAATTAATTGGGCGGTTTCGACCGCAGTCATCTAGCCCTCTCATGCGATTTCGTCCTCTGCTGGCTTTGATGCTGGCTTTTTGTCTCACCTTTACAACTCTCCCATCAAGCGCATCTGCAGCTTTAAAAGGGCGCGAGCAAGGTAATGCTCGTTTTGGCAATGTTGTTAATACTGGCCAAGCTGATGCTTGCACTGTTTTACCAGCGGGTTCATCGGGTTCTATTAATGCTGATGGCCAATTTAAAAGCTTATGCCTTCAGCCAACTGAAGTTTCAGTAAAACTTCCAGGTACCAAGCGAAATAAATCTGATTTTGCAATAGCAAAAATTATCAGTCCTCGCTTCAATACTAGTCTTGATGAAGTTTATGGAGATCTTTCTGGAGGTAAATTCACTGAAAAAGGTGGTATTGACTTCTCTCTCATTACAGTTCTAGCTCCAAATGGAGAGGAATTTCCTTTTGCTTTCTCTGTTAAAGAGATGGTAGCTGAATCCAAAAAAGGAAAATCAATTGAACCAGGAGCTGAATTTTCAGGTACAACAACAACTCCAAGTTATCGATCCGCAGACTTTCTTGATCCAAAGAGTCGCGCTAAATCAACTGGTGTTGAATATGCTCAAGCTCTCATTGCTCGTGGTGGTGATGATGAAGATCTCGCGAGAGAAAATGTTAAAGATGATCTAGGCGGTAAAGGTGAAATAACACTTACTGTCGATAGTGTTGATGCAGACACCGATGAATTTGGTGGCCAATTTGTTGCCATCCAACCCTCAGATAATGACCTTGGATCAAAAGATCCTGTTGATATCAAAATTAAGGGTATTTTCTATGGTCGCAAAGCCTAGAAAATAATCATCATTAATTAAAAAAGCAGGGGTTAAAACCCCTCTTTTTTTTTGGCTGCATTTAATGAAAACAATTTCTCAAATATGGGCCCTTTATCTGGGAGAATTTGCCAGTTACTTCAAGGGAAAATGACTAGCAAGCAAAGTTCTTATAAAAATCTCGAAGGTTTGATCAAACCTTATGGTGGAGAACTTATAAACCTCATGGCATGTGATCAAGAAGCAAAAGAATTAAAAAAACATTCTTTTAAAACTTTAAATTGTTCAGATAGAAATGCTTGTGATGTTGAACTTCTTTTGATTGGTGCTTTTTCTCCCTTGAATGGGTTCATGAGTGAGAAAAATTACAACTCAGTTGTTAAGCAAAATCGACTCGAATCAGGTTTACTTTTTGGTTTACCAATTGTAATGGACACAGATAGAGAAGATATAAATCCAGGTGATTCAGTTTTACTAAATTATAAAGATCAAGGACTAGCAATTTTAGAAGTACAAGAAAAATGGACACCTGACAAGGTTATTGAAGCCAAGTTTTGCTATGGAACAACTTCTTTGGAGCATCCCGCAGTAAGAATGATCACCATGGAGAGGAAAAAATATTATTTAGGGGGCTCAATCAAAGGTCTGGAATTACCTAAAAGAGTTTTTACTTGCCAAACTCCTGCTCAAGTAAGAGAAAATCTTCCTTCTGGAGAAGATGTAGTTGCATTCCAATGTAGGAATCCAATTCATAGAGCTCATTATGAGCTTTTCACAAGAGCCTTAGAAGCAAATAATGTCAGTCAAAATGGTGTTGTTCTTGTTCACCCAACATGTGGACCAACTCAAGAGGATGACATCCCTGGATCAGTAAGGTTTCAAACCTATGAAAAACTTTCCTCTGAAGTTAATAATCCAAAAATTAGGTGGTCATATCTTCCTTATTCAATGCATATGGCTGGGCCAAGAGAGGCTCTGCAGCACATGATTATCAGGAGGAATTATGGATGCACTCATTTCATTATAGGAAGAGATATGGCTGGCTCTAAGTCATCTCTCACGGGAGAAGATTTTTATGGTCCATATGATGCTCAAAATTTTGCAAACGAATGCTGCGAGGAATTAGAAATGCAAACAGTTCCATCTTTAAATCTTGTATTCACGGAGGAAGAAGGCTACGTGACTGCTGAATATGCTAAAGAAAAAGGATTACACATAAAAAAATTGAGCGGCACTCAATTCAGAAAAATGCTAAGAAGTGGAGAAGAAATTCCTGAATGGTTTGCATTTAAAAGCGTCGTTGATGTACTAAGAGCCGCATAGTTGGACCTAATCCTATTAAACTCTTAAAAGATATAGAAGAACATTGAACAAACGCTGGAGAAACATTGGTCTTTATGTCCTAATTGTCGTAGTTGTGATTTTTGTTGGAAGTGCTTTTTTCGATAAGCCAAGTCCAACAAAAGCATCTAGAACACTTAGATATAGTGATTTCATAGAAGCTGTTCAGGAGAGACAAGTAAGCAGAGTACTAATATCTCCAGATAAAGGTACAGCTCAAATTGTTGAAAGTGATGGAAATAGAGCTTTAGTTAATTTAGCTCCTGATCAAGAATTACTTCAACTATTAACTGATAATGACGTTGATATTGCGGTACAACCAACTACGCAAGCTAATCCCCTTCAACAGGCTGCTAGCAGCCTGATTTTCCCAATCCTTCTATTAGGAGGTCTATTTTTTCTATTCAGAAGAGCTGGCTCAGGTGGTGGTGGTGGAAATCCAGCAATGAGTTTTGGGAAGAGTAAAGCAAGGCTTCAAATGGAGCCAGAAACGAAGATTACTTTTGGAGATGTAGCCGGTATTGAAGGTGCAAAGCTTGAACTTACTGAAGTTGTTGATTTTTTAAAAAATCCTGATCGCTTTACAGCTGTCGGGGCGAAAATTCCTAAAGGTGTTTTATTAGTTGGTCCTCCTGGTACTGGTAAAACTTTGCTTGCAAAAGCCGTAGCAGGTGAAGCTTCAGTTCCCTTCTTTTCTATCTCTGGTTCTGAGTTTGTAGAAATGTTTGTTGGAGTTGGTGCTAGCAGAGTTAGGGATCTTTTTGAACAGGCCAAAAAGAATGCTCCTTGCATAGTTTTTATTGATGAAATTGATGCTGTAGGTCGCCAGCGTGGCGCAGGTCTTGGAGGAGGTAACGATGAAAGAGAACAAACACTTAACCAGCTATTAACAGAGATGGATGGCTTTGAAGGAAATTCAGGGATAATTATTGTTGCAGCAACTAACAGACCTGATGTGCTTGACTCAGCACTAATGCGACCAGGAAGATTTGACAGGCAAGTAACCGTTGATAGACCTGATTACTCAGGTAGATTGCAAATACTCAAAGTACATGCAAGAAGTAAAACTCTTTCAAAGGCAGTTGATCTTGATCAAGTAGCTAGAAGAACACCTGGTTTTACTGGTGCAGATTTAGCAAATCTATTGAATGAAGCTGCGATATTAGCTGCTAGAAGAGAATTAACAGAAGTCAGCAATGAAGAAATAGGTGCTGCAATTGAAAGAATTATGGTTGGTCCAGAAAAGAAAGACACAGTAATTAGTGAAAAGCGTAAAAGGCTAGTTGCCTATCATGAAGCTGGGCATGCCGTAGTTGGTGCTGTAATGCCAGATTACGACCCCGTACAAAAGATCTCAATCATTCCTAGAGGACAGGCTGGTGGCTTAACTTTTTTCACACCAAGTGAAGAAAGAATGGAATCAGGTCTTTATTCAAGGTCTTACCTACAAAATCAAATGGCTGTTGCTCTTGGAGGAAGAGTTGCAGAGGAAATCATTTATGGAGAAGACGAAGTAACTACTGGAGCATCAAATGATCTCAAGCAAGTAGCTTCCGTTGCTAGGCAGATGATTACTAAATTTGGCATGAGTGACAAATTAGGACCTGTAGCTCTAGGCCGATCACAAGGTGGAATGTTCCTTGGTCGAGACATCTCTGCAGAAAGAGATTTTTCTGAAGATACCGCTGCAACTATCGATTCAGAAGTTTCAGTTCTTGTTGAAATTGCATATGAAAGAGCTAAAAAGGCTTTAAATGACAACAGGCAAGTACTTGAAGAGTTAACAGCAATGCTTATGGAAACAGAAACCGTTGATTCTCTAGAGTTCCAGGATTTGTTAATTCGCCATGAAGTTAAAGTTGCCGAGTATGCTTAGTTTAAAAATATAATCTTTGGAAGTTAAGCAAAATAATTTAATAAAATCTCTTAAGACACAACCACTTATAGTTTTAATTAGACTCGAACATAAATTTTTTAATACCTCACAAAACAGAGAAAAATTATTTTTAAAGATTGAGAGACTCTCTAAATATGGTATAAAAAATATTGAAATAGGATGGGATTCAAATCCAAAATGGGTAAATTTGATATTAGAAATAAAAAAGAAATTCCAATCAATTAATATTGGAGCTGCATCAATTAAATCATTGCAATCTTTAGACTCAATACTCTCATTAGACCTAAATTATTCCATGAGTCCATTCTTTAATAAAGAAATTCATCTAAAAGCTATTAAATATAATCAATTAGTCATTCCTGGAATATCTAATATTGAAAATTTCAAAGAGGCAATCAATCTAGGATATAAAATTATAAAAATATATCCTGCATCAAAATTAGGAATTAACTTTCTCAAAGAACTTCAAGACTTTCAAAAAAAGGATATTTTTTTTATTGGAGCAGGTGGAATTAAAAGTAAAAATTTAAAAAAATTACTAAAAAGTGGATACGATTCATTGGTGATCGGCAGAGAATTGCGAAATCAAACACCTTATAAAAATCTAGAGATATGGCTAAAAGATTATTGAAAATCCATCCTAAAAACCACTAATTAATTTTTTGAGCAATAGTCACTACATTGACCTTTTTGCCTCAGTAAATGATCAGCTAAAACTAACGCAACCATTGCTTCAACCATTGGAACTGCCCTTGGCAAAACACAAGGGTCATGTCTTCCTGTTGCCTTGAGAGTTGTGGCATTACCATCCTCATCAATTGTCTTTTGACTTTTTCTAATAGTTGCTGTTGGTTTAAAGCCAACTCTCAGAACTATATCCTCACCATTGGTTATACCTCCTTGAATTCCACCTGAATTATTAGTAGCAGTTTTCAATTGATCAGAATCTGTTGGCAAAAAAGGATCATTATGTTCGCTGCCTTTCAAATAGGTACCTTCGAAACCAGATCCTACTTCAAAACCTTTAGTAGCAGGCAAAGACATTAATGCCTTTGCTAAATCAGCTTCTAATTTATCAAAAACAGGCATGCCAAGTCCGACTGGAGGATTTCGAACGACGCATTCTATTACTCCGCCACAGGAGTCCCCTTCTTTACCAAAAGCCTCCACTCGCTGAATCATTAAATCTGCAGCTGATTGATTTGGACATCGAACTATATTTTTCTCAATCTCATCAAAAGTCACTTCA
>CACPLK010000030.1 GCA_902634795.1 uncultured Prochlorococcus sp.
CTGTTTACTTGTGGCCAAAAATCCTTACCAAGATTTGTGGAGGAAGATTGAGATTTCCAATTAGTGGTGGAGGTGCAATTGCTCCACATATTGATTCTTTTTTTGAAGCTTTAGGTGTTGAATTATTAGTTGGTTATGGCTTAACGGAGACAAGTCCAGTCCTCACATGTAGAAGACCTTGGAGAAATATACGTGGAGGCGCAGGTCAACCTTTACCAGAGACTGAGATAAAGATTGTAGATCCAGAAACATTCCAAATAAAAAAAATGCGTCAACAAGGCTTGGTTCTTGCTCGTGGTCCTCAAATAATGTCTGGTTATCTTGGGAAACGATCAGAATCGAAGAAGGTTTTAGATGCTAGTGGCTGGTTTAACACAGGAGATTTAGGGATGTTGCTTGCTGATGGATCCTTAATCCTGACTGGAAGAGCAAAAGATACGATTGTGCTTAGTAGTGGAGAAAATATTGAGCCTGCTCCTTTGGAGGAATGCTTGATTGCAAGTCCATTGATTGAACAAGCTTTGTTATTGGGTCAAGATCAAAAACATCTTTCTGCTTTGATTGTTCCAAGAATTGAACAAGTAAAAGCATGGCAGGCAGAAATGGGTGTGAATTCAAAAGTTATTCTTGGACTATCCCCTGAAAATCATGAATTAAGACAATCTCTAAGATTGGAAATGAATAAAGTTCTTGCAAATCGTCTTGCATCTAGGAGAGAAGAAAGATTATTTGAAATTGTTTTAGTAGAGCCATTTACAATAGAGAATGGCTTGTTAACGCAAACTCTTAAGCAAAAACGTGAAAAAATTATTCAGCGTGATTTGAAGCTCGTAAATAAAATATATGGTTTGTAATTTGTTTGTTTGGCCAATTAAATTGACCAATACTCTCTTTTACTGAGAACCTATTTATCTAATCATAATTTGCTGATCAGGTGGACTCAATTTCTATAAAACGTTCAATAACGGTTAGAGCAGTTGTAACACCATCATGGAAAGAGGAGGCTGAACGCGAATTAAGTAATGCAATATCAGCAATAGATCAGCAACTTGGTGAATTAGAAAAAGAGGGACAACAAATTGTTGATGGTATTAGACGTCAGAGCTCTAATCCACTTGACCCAAGAGTTCAAGAGCAAGTTGCTCAAGTTCAGAACCAAGTTGCTTCTAAGAGATCAGAATTTGAAGAACAAAAAAGAAATCTTCTGTTACAGCAATCTCAAGTTCGTGAGTTAGAGATGGAACAAATCGTCGAGCAAGGACAAATTGACAGTTTTTGTGATTTAAAAGTTGGTGATAACTTAGTTAGTAAAATGGGTGTGAGTATTTTGGTAAGAGATGGAGTAGTAGAGGCAATTGATCAAGTTTGAAATTTGGTCGAACAACAATTTATCTAATAAAGAATTTTTGAAATTAAGAAGAAATCCTCATAAAAAAACTATCGTTGTAAGGACACTCATGTAGAACTAACATTGGTAGGTATTGATACTTGCAAAGCTTCTAGATAGAAAATTTTGAAGCCTTGCTACAAACTCTCCATAAAGGAAATAGGAACAAATTATGGCCACTCATGACTTATTCATACTCAATTTATAGCAAGGGATGATTTGCTAGGACAAGGGTTAGGACAAATTCTTACTTATAAAATTTATTTGCTTGGAATAGTAAATATTGAAGGTAATCCTGAAAGATAGGAGACATAGTTTTCTATTGGGATATTAAAATTGTTTTTCATATTAAGGAAATTATTAGTTGATAATATGTTCTTTAAATCTATACCTGCACTTTTATATATAGGATATTGTTCTTTGTAGATGTACGTATCATAAAGGAATACTATATCTTCCCCCTTATCAATTTTTTTAAGTAGGCGAGATATTCTTCTACTATATTTTTCTTTGATAATCGGTAAATCATCTACACCTTTTTCTGAGAAATCATGACAGAAAAGCATATTATATTTCTTACAAATAACTGGCATTATTGAAGTCCATAAGATTGAACCATCATTATTTGTAACTAGTTCATTTTTTTCATTTAAGTGTCTGCCTTTTATAGGTGGAAGAAAGATAAGATTCTCCACTGATAAAAAGTCTTTAAAACGGTTTTCTATTAATTCTAATGCCGTAGAAATTGGCACTACAGTCCAATCAAAAGGGTATGCTTGTTGTCTTATATGATATTTTCTTAGTGTACATGCAATATTACATGTTCTACCTATGGGTATCAATATCTTATTAGAGTACTTATATTCCAAAAGTTTTTTATCAAAAATCTTCCACAAGTTATAACATCTAGTTCATCTAGTCAAATTCTTGTCTCAGTCTCTCCTTGCGTATGTAAATTAATACTTTTGTATGTCTAAATTGTTATTAGACAAAAATTGTCCGAGAATCTGAGTTAAATATATTCAAATAGTGCCTTTAGATACTGATTTAGGTAAGATATATCCATAATGCTTGATCGCCTTCCTAAGTAAGACAAAAGTTAGGACAGCGGTTAGGATGATAACCAAATTCATTGATACGACTATATTATGGCGACTCATGACATTTTTATGCCTGCTTTAAGTTCAACAATGACTGAGGGCAAAATAGTTGAGTGGCTAAAAAAACCTGGAGATAAAGTTGAGAGAGGTGAGTCAGTTTTAGTTGTTGAGTCAGATAAGGCTGATATGGATGTTGAGTCTTTCCAAGATGGCTTTCTTGCATCGATTGTGATGCCTGCAGGGAGCTCTGCACCTGTTGGAGAGACAATTGGATTAATTGTTGAGACAGCTGATGAGATCGCAGCGGCTCAAGCCAATGCACCTTCTCCTTCCCCTCAATCATTTAGTCAAGAGAAAGAGATTTCATCGCCTCAAGTTCAAGAAAAACAAGCCTCTGTTGACTCTCCTAAAGCAACAGTAATTACAAAGACATCTCCTGTGCCACTTGTTTCAGAATCCTCTTTAAATCAGGATCAGTTTTTAAATAATGGTCGAATAGTCGCTTCTCCAAGAGCTAAAAAACTTGCTTCTCAAATGGGAGTCGATTTAGCAACTGTTAGGGGTTCAGGACCTCATGGCCGGATACAAGCTGAGGATGTTCAAAGTGCAAAAGGGCAACCCATAAGCGTTCCTTGGATTGCTGAAAGTAATGCTCCAGCTAAAATAGTTTCTGACGTGCCTCGCATAGAAAAAAAATCTGTTGACTCTGGCAAGCCACCTGCTCCAGGAAAAAGTTTTGGATCCAGAGGGGAAACAATTGCATTCAATACTCTTCAACAAGCTGTAAATCGGAACATGGAGGAAAGCTTAAATACTCCTTGTTTCAGAGTCGGATATTCAATTATTACTGATGAATTGGATGATCTTTATCAACAAGTTAAACCTAATGGTGTAACTATGACTGCTTTACTTGCTAAAGCAGTTGGTGTAACCCTCGCTAGGCACCCCCAGGTGAATGCAGCTTTTAGTTCTGAGGGGATTGCCTATCCCTCACAAATAAATGTAGCCGTTGCAGTTGCGATGGAGGACGGAGGGTTGATTACCCCAGTGCTGCAAAATGCTGACAAGACCAGCCTTTCTGATTTATCCCTACAATGGGCTGATCTTGTTAAGCGTGCGAGGAATAAGCAATTAGAGCCTCAAGAATATAGCAGTGGTACGTTTACACTCTCTAATCTAGGTATGTTTGGTGTGGATCGTTTTGATGCAATTCTCCCCCCAGGGACTGGAGCTATTTTAGCGGTAGGAGCTTCCTTGTCTAAAGTTGTTGCTTCTAAAGATGGTTCGATTTCAATCAAAAAACAGATGCAAGTAAATCTTACCGCTGATCACAGAGTGATCTATGGGGCTGATGGAGCACTATTCCTGAAGGATTTGGCATACTTAATTGAAAAGAACCCTTACAGCCTCTCGTCTTGAGATTTAAGTAGTCGAACCACAAGTGATTTTTTCTTACTTTAATCTGATTTGATGTGTTAGATCAAAAAGATAATCTTTTAAGCTCCTATAACTATGATTTACCAAATGACTTAATTGCTCAATCACCTACCGAGAGTAGGCATGATGCTAAATTGATGATTATTAAAGATGGTCTGGATGAGTCTTTGAACCTTGTGCATGCAAAGGTATGGGATATAAAGGATATCTTGAAGACTGGTGACCTTTTAGTTGTCAATAATACCCGAGTGATCAAGGCAAGATTGAAAATTCGATTATCAGGAGGAGGTTTAGGTGAATTGTTGTTAATGGAACCAAGAGGGAATGGCCGATGGCTTTGTTTAGGTCGTCCTGCTAGACGTATGAGAGGGGGTGATCAATTATGGTTGGATAAGTCCCCAAATGATTCTCTATGTTTAAAGGTTATTGATAAAGATGAGAGTACAGGCGGAAGAATTATTCAATTTCCTAATAAGTTTACTAGTAGGATCGAGATGGAAAATTTACTTGATTTTTATGGCGAAGTCCCATTACCTCCCTATATAGATAAGGACAAATCTAGTGGGCATGAGGAAAGATATCAGACTAGATTTGCTTCGAAGCCAGGAGCCATAGCTGCTCCCACAGCGGGCTTACATCTAAGTGATGAACTTATAGAAATTTTAAAAATTAGAGGTATTAGAATTGCACAAATTACTTTGCATGTCGGCTTAGGAACTTTTAGGCCATTAGAGAGAGAAGATCTATCTCAGTTGCATTTACATAGTGAGTGGATAGAGGTTACTGAAGAGACCATCAAAGCGATAACTAATTGTAAGGAGGATGGGGGAAAAGTCTTTGCTGTTGGCACTACAAGTGTGAGAGCTCTTGAGGCTGCTTACCTTTCAGGAAGAGGCACCTTGAAGCCGTATGAGGGTAAAGTGAACTTGGTAATTAAACCAGGATTTAAATTTTCCGTCATTGATGGATTGCTTACTAATTTCCACCTACCTAAAAGTTCCCTATTACTTTTAGTTAGTGCTCTAATTGGTCGAAAACGAATGTTGAAACTTTATAAACATGCTATTTCTAAAAAATATCGATTTTTCTCTTATGGAGACGCGATGTTGATTACACCGGAGTCAGTTATATAAACTCAGAAATCAAGCTAATGATGGTTCTTTAATAACACCTGTAGGAACATTCTCAAACATTACTGATGAGATATATCTTTCGGCAAGGTCAGGTAAAACTACAACGATTGTCTTTCCTGAGAACTCTTCTTTTTCAGCCAGTCTTAGAGCCGCAGCTGCAGCGGCACCGCATGATATGCCAACAAGTAGCCCTTCTTCTTGTGCTAAACGTAATGCCATTGCAATAGACTCATCATTAGAGACTTGCTCAACTTGATCGACTACGGATAAGTCAAGATTTTCAGGAATAAACCCAGCTCCAATTCCTTGAATTTTGTGAGGGCCGGGTTTTACTTCTTCTCCATTGAGAGTTTGTGTTATTACTGGGCTATGAGTTGGCTCTACGGCGACAGATAGTAAAGAATGATTTTTTTCTTGTTTTATGAAACGAGAAACACCTGTTATTGTGCCACCTGTCCCGACGCCAGAGACTAAAACATCAATTTGGCCATCGGTATCATCCCAAATTTCAGGACCTGTTGTTTTGAAATGTATCTCTGGATTAGCTGGATTATCAAATTGTCCTGGCATGAAATATTTTTGAGGGTCGCTATCTGCAATTTCCTTCGCTTTCGCAATGGCGCCAGGCATTCCTTTTGCTGCTTCAGTAAGTATCAATTCAGCACCAAGTACAGCCATCATTCTCCGACGTTCAATTGACATGGACTCAGGCATCGTGAGGATTAACTTGTAACCACGAGCAGCAGCTGTATAAGCAAGGGCTATTCCAGTATTTCCAGATGTTGGTTCAATAATAACTTTATCTTTATTGAGTAAACCTTTCTTCTCAGCATCCCAGATCATATTTGCTCCAATTCTACATTTGACGCTGTAGGCAGGGTTACGACCTTCAATCTTTGCAAGTACTGTCGCTTTTGCGTTTTTTGTAATCGAATTAAGCTTAACTAATGGTGTATGACCAATAGCAAAACTATTGTCTTCATAGATTCTGGACATTTTTAAAATGACTTAATTAACTAATACTCTAAATCTATATAAGAATTTCGTTAATTGGTTATTTAGATAATCTTTATTAGTGATTTTTTTATATTACTGAATTAAATCTTGACCATAATTCATCTTCTTTTTCTAGCCCTACTGACACTCTTAATAAGTGTTCCGGGACGCCACAACTTGCAGCCCATTTCAATTCTTTAAAGTGAGCCAACTGAACATATGGACAAACTAATGTAAAATTTGTACCTAGGCTTGGCCCTTTGTTTACTCTTAATGAATCATAAACTCTTTTTGATTCTTCAATTCCCCCTTTGAGTTCAAACGATAATAGACATCCATAACCTCCTCCTTTCTTTAATAGCGAATTGAAATTTTTACAATATTGAGGATGTAAAACCTTTGAAATTTCTTTTTTTGTTTCTAGTTTTTCTTTTAGCTTTAAGCAAGATGTATTTAACCTTTTTAAGCGATCCTCTACGTCTCTACTAGTTAACTCCAACTCAATAGCATCTGAATCAGATAGTGTGGATAATGCTACTTTAGGAATTATCTCAGCTAATTCTTTTTTCCATTTAGAGTATGGGCTGACGACAGTACTGCCAGCAAGAATATCTCCTCTCCCAGCAAAACTTTTTGTAAGAGAACTAAAAATCATATCTGCGTAAGGAGTTAGATGAACATTTATAGATGAACCGATGGTATCGTCAACAATGACAGGGATGTTTTTCTCTTTAGCTAATTTTGAAACAGATATGAGGTCAACACATTGCAATAAAGGATTGCTAGGTATTTCTATGATTAACGCAGCTGGATCCTTTTTGTCGATCTCCTCTTTTATTTGACTTAATTTTGTTTGTACAATGAGATCGCTCCCTTGGAAAATAATCTGAGGGAGTTTGAGTACATCAACATATGGAAAGCCTATTTGAAGCGCCGAAGAAGTTCCTTTAATGCAATGTATCGCTGAAAGAATAGTCGTTAAGGCTGCCATGCCTGACCGGTGTAGTCGTATTAGACTTTCATCACAATCGTAAATATTTGCTAGGCGTTTGACAAGTTCCTCTCTGGCGTAATGACCATCTGAAGTGAGTGTTTTTTTCTCTTTCCCAAGGGCTATTGCCGCTTCACGTGACGACAATCCAAGTCCAGTGTGTTGCCAGAAGGCTTTTGCTGAAGAGGTACTTCTTTGGTCAACAATTAGACACGAAACGCCACGAAAATCTTCTATTTTTGAAAAACAATCTGAATTTTTTCGAAGACAATATTCTTGGGCACTTAAAGCAGAAGCGCTGTTAGGGTAAGGCCAACTGCTTTTCTGCGATTCACCGTGAAATTCAAGTGATTTTCGAGCTATCTCAGCAACAAAAGGATTAAATCCAAATCTAGGATAAATTGCTTTTAATGAATTTATACAAGCTGGACTTTTCTCTTCGTATGCGATTACATCTTCCCATCTAGGCAAGGCAACAGATACAGCATGTGGCCTACTAGGTAGAGGCTCTCCTAAGTCTTTGGCGCTCCAGCAAGGATCTGTGAGTAAATTTCGTTCAGTCAAGAGATAGTTCCCAAGGCTTTATTTAAATCAGCACTTAAGTCTTCAATGTCTTCACATCCAACAGAAAATCGAATTACTGAATCAGTAATTCCAATTTTTAATTTTGTTTCTTTGGACACAGAAGCATGTGTCATTGTGGCTGGATGGCAAACAAGACTTTCTATTCCTCCGAGACTTTCTGCCATTTTGAAGTAATGAAGACTTTTACAAAATGAATAGGTTTGAGCTTGGGTTGCGTTAATAGTGGCAGTAACAATTGCCCCTCCCATAGCCATTTGTCTTTTTGCTAATTTACATTGTGGATGATCATTCCTGAAAGGATATCGAACGTATTGTACTGCTGGATTATCGGCTAATTGATTAGCTATTTTAGATGCATTATTAACCTGTCTTTCTAGGCGGAGTGGAAGAGTTTTTATTCCTCGTGTAATAAGCCAGCAATCAAAGGGAGAGGGATTTAAGCCAAGAGCTTTCTGGGCGAAGTTTAGCTTGTCTCTCCAGATGGCGCTTTCGGTACATACCGCACCTCCGAGTGCATCTGAGTGACCATTGATATACTTGGTCGTGCTGGTTAAAGATAAGGTCGCTCCAAGTTTAAGAGGTCTTTGTAATAGAGGTGTTGCAAAAGTATTGTCTACAACAACAGGTATTTGCATTTTATTTGAGCAATGACAAATCCCCTCAATATCAATAATTTTAAGGAGTGGGTTAGTAGGACTTTCGATCCAAATCATCGCGGGTTTGTGATTTGAAATGACTTCTTCGAAATTGGGCTTGGTAAAGTCTATCCATTGAGTTTTTAATCCAAAACGATTAAAAACTTGTTCAAATAATCTCACCGTACATCCATAAAGGTTTTCCTCACAAAGGATTAAGTCTCCAGCTTGAAGAGTGGAGACTATTGCTGTAATTGCAGCGACTCCAGAACTAAATACACTTGCGAACTGACATTCTTCCAGATCAGACAAAACTGATTCAAGAATTCGAAAATTTGGGTTTCCTGAACGAGTGTAGTCAAAGCCACCCTCATTTCCATGAACGAATGTTGAGGTTGGGAAGATTGGAGGCATTATTGATCCTGTTTCTTCAGAAAAATTTTCTTTGTGATGAATGACTCTTGTGTTTACTCCGGTTCTGAACTCCCTGTCTCTTTTTACTGATCCCATATCCTTTGAGTTGTTTTTCTATAGGCTATAGAAAAACATGAAAAAGCCCCTAAAAAAAGGGGCTCTATAATTAAATTTAATGAGAAAGAAGCTATGTGTAGCCCTAAACCTTTCTGTAATAATACTCAAATTCAGCTATAGCAGACAATTCTAAAGAAAATTATGTTGGACTTTGGTTTGACTGATCACTCTACAGATCGCACAATACACGCAAAATAAAACTGATTGGCTATCCGTACAAATTTATTATCACGATTATCTTAATTAGGAGCGAGCATGAAAAAAACTAAGAAACCAAACTAGTTTGCGATGAATCTATTCGAAAATATTTTTCATAATCAAGTCTTGATGACTTTCCTGATTGCATCAATATGGATAGTTCCAGGTTTTGTATTTACCAGAATGACAAATCAAAAATTCAAGCGAAGAGAACTTGCAAGACAAGCTAAGAGAGTTTCAAAACTTTATCCTTCTTCTTAGTTTGAGAAAGGTCAAGTGTTAGTACATCTTCCTAAAAAAAAATAGCGAGCTTAATCATTGATCAATGAGCTCAGGATATTTAGCAAAAGCCCCTTACGAGATTTGTATAATCCAAGTATTTTTCTAACTGACTTATAAAATAAACTAAATAGGTAAAAATAACCCGAACTGGTTAGCCCTACATCGACCGACCTATGAGAAAAAAGAACTAACTTCTATATTAATTACATCCTCATACAAGTAACTAGAAAACGATTAGCTATGCACGCAATAACTAAAATTACTGCTACTAAGCTGTTGCTTCTTTTTAATCTGCCAGCAATCCTTTTATTGGCCGGGGCTTTCGAACTTGGTTCTTCTGTACTTGCATAATTATGACTTCATTTCAAGAAAGATTTAATGCATCAAAAGTTAAAAAGTATATTCCTCTTTTTGTTGTTGGAAAGCTAGCCATATTTACAAGGTTTCTTCTTTACATGATGCAGGGGTAAAAAATGACTACACAAGAAAGAATTAAAGCTGCTGAACTACGAATTAAAGAACTACAAACTCTTATTCAATACTTGAAGAACGAGAAGTGATATATAAAGAAGTTTTCTAAGCACTGAAAATTTTTTGATGGGTTTTCTAAGAATTTAAGTTACTTTTACCACTCAGAGTCTTCTAGAAGATTTGAATAATCGTTGTAATCAAAAAACAGGTCTTCCTCTAATACTTCTTCCAGAGTGATTCTATGGAAATAAGTCATGCTTCACCTCGAAAAGGTGAGTTGTAATAAGCTTTATTGACTGTATAAAGTGTGTAAAGAGATACAGCGATCCCTAAAAAACCTACAACTAGGATTGGAGAGAATGATGGAAAATCATAAGTAGGAATTGAAGTCATAATGATATAAATGATGACTGATATGTTCTAAAGCATCTGCATGCTTTTTGATTGAGGCTTGTACGACAAATTTTTACGCTTAACACGACAAAGGCTAAGGATTAAAAAACTCAGTAAGTGATAAATCATTTCTTTTTAACAACGCAAAAGTTGTACCCTTGTAACCTTTGCATATACGTAAGTCGGGAGATAATACAGTTGTATCTAGCCAACCTTTTTGAGTCTTTTTTATTTCTGATAGGAAACTAATCTTTTTACCTAGTAACTTTGGACCTATTATTCCTGCTTTTTTAAAGCTAACATTTATACGTTTCTGATCAATGATTTCTAAGCTAGCAAGAATGTTAGTAGAAAATAGCTTTCCGGTAAAACTTTTTGGTCTTAATAAATTTAGTCCTCTACTTCTCTTTGGCTCAAGTATCTGTAAGTTATCTAATAGCGATGAATAATTTAAAATAGGTGAGTTAGAAGTACTCCATCTAAGTTCCCATACACCTGTGAGCAGATCAATTTGTTTTGTTATGTCTACAGAGTATTCGCTTTCAGCTAGTTTTATGAGCTCTGCGATCTGATTTGATTTAGGGGTATGTTCAAGAACTTCTATCAATTTGATACTGCATTCATGATTATTGTTTGTTTAAAACCTACAGTTGTTCGATATTTATCTGGTTGACATAAAGAACGTGTGGCTGGTCTTTACTCCCCTCACTTGCTTGAATCCATTCTTTGTACTCTTCTGTTAGAGCTTTTTTATCAAGCCCATCAAGTTCCATTAGTCTCTTTGAAGCATCATTCATTGTTACTTCAAGAGTTCTTTTCAAGCTGATAGTTGGAATTTTCATACAAAGTTGCCAATTAGAGAGTCAGCTAAAAAAGTGCAAACAACAAAAGCGAAAGTCATCGCTAGTGGTTTTTGAAATAAATAATTAGAAGAGTTCATTGGATTTTTTTAGTAGTGACCAATTGAGCTAACGAAGCATGCTAAAGCTCCGCAATAAATAAAAAACAAACTCATTTCTAATGGTCTGCGGCTAAAAAATGAGAGGTAGAAAGTAGTTGATTTCATTTGGATAGCTAAAACAATTTAAAATGATTGTTTGCTTTTTTCTTTGCTGCTTTTTGTATACGGCAAAGCTCAGTCATCTCTGGTTTAGGGATGCTGAAAGGAGTAAGCAATTTCATAAAAATCTCCCTTTTACCTTTATGTTTTAGGGCATTTGGAGGTTCTCTAGATGTGTAGAACCCCCTAATAAAAAGTCGTACTTTTACTACAACGCACTATCTTCATAACTTCTTATTGTTTAGAGTTTTTTGATCAACTATGTTCACGCCATATCACGCAATAATCTTTGGGATACTGTTAATAGCTAGTTCTGCCTCAATTTTTCAAATGTCAGCAGCAGAACCTAGTTAGTCATAACAAGTTTAACTAATATTAATTAGAATCATTTTCACTTGTCCTTACTTATCTAGGCACGAGTAGGGAAAGGAACTAAATACATTTGATCATTTTGCAGTTCCAATCCTGGAAAATGCGAAACAGCTTTTATATCCAGAAAGGAATCAATGGGTAAAAGAATTATGTAATCATCTTTTGTTTATAGTAAACCGAACGATTGAATCTCACGAAACTCATTTGATTCTCTGATCATATATATATTCGATATAAATTAATGAAAAAATTAATTCCGTTATTACTTCTTTCATCTGCAACTCTTTACTCCACGATTGGTACATTACCTGTTAGTGCTATGGGCTGCAATTCATCTACCAACAAAGCCGAGGTGGTTTGTGCTGAAGGTGATATTGATTGTGAAAAGAAACTAATAGAAGATCGAATCAATTAAAAAAATGTCAATTTACATCCCTGATTTTTACGAATCAATTGTCGAAGCCTGTGAGCGTGGTGAGCTCTGGGGGGTTGAACCACCTTCTAATACTTCTACTCAGTTAGAAATTGATTTTAATCTTAATAATGCTTAGCCAATTAATTGTTATTTGTTCAGCGGGTTTGCTTGCCCTGGGTGGTATATGGGTATTGATTTCTGGTTTTGATGATGACGATAA
>CACPLK010000031.1 GCA_902634795.1 uncultured Prochlorococcus sp.
CAATAATTAGAGGCTTTAAAGTATTTTTAAGTAAAATATCTATCGCGTCTTTTACGTAATCAATTGTTAGTTTTGCATCTCCAAGGGGAACATCTAATGAACCTAAATCAGCAAATTTGATATCTTCTAAATCTAAATTTAATTGCGGACAATATGTTTCAATTCCATAGCTATCTTCCCTAACAGCAGAAGGACCAAATCTCGCGCCAGGTCTAAAGCAACAAGTTCCATCATAAGGAACTCCTAACAGCGACACTTTGCATTGATCAATGCTTCTTTGTCCTCCCATGAATATTGCACCATCGTTATTAAATAGTGATAGATCCTTGAGGTTGGATTTGCTCATGTTTTTGCTAGCTCTCTTTCTATGAAGGCAGGAATAATATTAAATGCAGCTTGTTGCCATCTTTCACTCCAAATCTGACAACTTTCAGAGATTTCATTCACGCGATTTTTTTTTGGATTCATATATTTGGGCTTCTCCATAGATGCAAATGTCCAGCTCCATAAACCGCTTGGATAAATGGATACAGATCCATACATTGGATCTGCGTAGTCAAAAATTTCACGCAGAACTTTGACAATATTTATATGAATTTGCCGGAAAGATTCTGGTGATTCACTTTGAGTTGCTAAAACTCCTCCTCGGTTCAATATTCGTTTGCAATCTGTCAGAAACGAATTGCTGAATAATTCTTTGGAGGGTCCAATAGGATCTGCGCCATCAATAATAATCACATCATATGAATTTTCTTTTGCATGTTTTACCCAATCAATTCCATTCTTGATTTGTAAATGCAATCTTGAGTCAGACCATGCATTCCCTCCGATAGTAGGTAAATATTTTTTACTTAATTCAATAACTCTTAGATCGATTTCAACTAAATCGATAGACTTAACCTCTTTATATTTTAAACATTCTCTTGCACTACCCCCATCACCTCCTCCAATAATTAAAATATTATCTATTTGCGTAGAACAAGATAAGGCAGGATGAATAAGACATTCGTGATAACATTTTTCAGACTTTTCTGCCGTCATCCAACAATCATCAAGTAATAGTGCTTTGCCATATCTCTTGCTTTCAAAGATGGTAATTTTTTGAAAAGGACTAGACTCTTCTAGTATTAAGTTTCCAAGCAGTCCATATCTAACTCCTTGATGATATTCGTCAAGCCAATCTGGCCTTGTCTTTAGTCTATTATTCATAATTATAATATTAATGCTTGAGATTAATCTTTGCTAATTCCCAGAATTTCTCTAAATTCTTTTTTGATTGGGAATGTAATTCGCCCTCTATATTTTCTTCTATATAATTTAATCGTTCTAGAAATCTTTGATTAGTTTTCGCTAATCCTTCTTCTATAGATATTTTATGCCATCTTGCAATATTTATCAATGTAAATAATACGTCTCCTATTTCAGCTTCAGCTTCAGAAGTTTTTTCTGTTTTTAATGCATCTTTTAATTCTTCTAACTCTTCATACAATTTATCCCAAATCTGATCACTTTTTTCCCATTCGAATCCGTTTTTTGAAA
This sequence comes from uncultured Prochlorococcus sp., assembly GCA_902634795.1. Lineage (GTDB taxonomy): Bacteria > Cyanobacteriota > Cyanobacteriia > PCC-6307 > Cyanobiaceae > Prochlorococcus_B. The sequence continues at coordinate 1,540 of CACPLK010000031.1, forward strand.
CTTGGTTAGAGATAATGAGTGCTGCTTTCGTTGAAGGTTGAGGTCGTATCTTTAATTTTAATCGGTCACTAATTGGAGTTTTTGAGTTATTTAATGGTTTCTCTTTATTCTTGATTTTTTCCCATGAGTATTCCACTTCTTTTATACTTACTGTTGATTTTTTTTGAAATACATGTGGATGCCTGCGAATTAGCTTTTCAGTGATTATGTCAATGATATCTCCCATATCAAATAAGTTTTTTTCTTTTGCTATTTGAGCATGCAAAATTATTTGTAATAAGAGATCTCCAAGCTCTTCTTTTAATTCGTTAGGATTTTCTTCTCGTATTGCGTGAGCAACTTCATAGGCTTCCTCTAAAACATATGTGATCAACGAAAGATGAGTTTGCTTGAGATCCCAAGGACAACCATTGATTGGATCTCGTAGGTCTGAAACTACTTCAAGGAGTTTATTGATTTTTTTGTCTAAATTTATTTGGTTTGTGTTTGTCATTTTTAGTTGTCCTGAGAGAGCTGTAACGAAGCTCATAAAACGATTTTTTTTGAATCGTTGATTTAATTATGATTAATTCTCAACAACAGAGCAGCTTGAGGTATAAAGTACATGAATTAGTCTGAGGACTAAAAGTTGTATGGGCGATTAGCTCAGCGGTAGAGCGCCTGCCTTACAAGCAGGATGTCCCTGGTTCGAACCCTGGATCGCCCATCTAGATAGATTATTCTTTAATTTATGCAAAATGGTCCTGGATTAAAAATTTCAGCAACAGCAGTAGCAGAGTTAAATAGGCAAGCTGCTTTTACTGGAACACCAGGAGTTATGCATATTGATTTACTGGATGATAAGTGTGGAGAGGGATGGAAATTCATAAGAATTAGGCCAGGGAAAAATGATGGTGTTCCCCTCGCTAGAGCTGATGGGATTACTTTGTATGCTCGCCAAGATCAAGTCCTATTTTTTCAAGGTCTAAAGCTGAATTATTTTGGTGATTTAAGTGGAGGTGGATTTCTAATTAGCACGCCAAAAGGGGCAGAAGCTTCTCCATGTGGATCAGGCTTTAGAAAACTTTAAAAAGCTCAATAATTTCTTAAAACAATTAGAGAATTGACTCTATTCTTCTGGAAACAAGATTGAAGAGAGTTCCTCAGAATCAACTTCATAGACGCGAGCTAAACTTGTTTCAATGGCACTAGTTACTTCGCCCGGTAAGAATCTCATAGCATTTAAAGCATCATCCGATATTTCTTCAGTAAGCAACTTTTCCTTACTATTTAATTTTTCATCGTTGATTACAGCAATTACCCAGCTTTGATATGCGTAGACAAGATCGGAGAACTCAAGTTCAGGGTCGTTCAGATCCATGACAAATAAACAGATAATGAACAATAAACACTAGTTTGGCTGTAGTTGGAGAAAATGTCTTCTATGGAACAAATATCTCGTACTTCTATTCAAGCAAAAGCATTTGAATTTGCATTGATGGAATTAATTTATAGTAAGCGAGATAGCTTTCAGCCACTGTGGAGCGTGGATAGCTGGGTTAAATTTTTAATCTGGTTAAGTTTAAATTGTGGGCTTTCTGGAGATAAAGAAAGCTTGGAATTGTTTGCGCAAGCTATGGGTTCTCCCTTAACAAGTCGAATGAGAAAAATATTTTTTGAAAGAGCTTTAGAAGATTTGTTATTACATGTGATGGCTGACCCTGCAGAATCGCAAGTTTTGATAATGCCCATAACTATAGATAAGGAGATTGATGATAACGACATAGTTCAAGCCTTACAAACGATTGGTTTAAGTGAAAAGGTTTCTTTATCCTCGGCTGCATGGGAAAGGTATGACTCAATAGTTTCGATTCCTTGGAACGTGAAAAGTGACATTTGAATTTAGGAAAAGCAAGAATGATGTAAAACTTTTGTCGGGAATGAGTAAATTAAATGAAACACATTTTTTTTCTGTGATCGAGCGGGCAAAAACTACAAAATTATCTGAGGCCTCAGGGCTTCCTAAAACATATGATCCAGTAGGTACTGAAAATCGCTGGCAGAAAGCTTGGGAAGAAAAAGGAGCTTTTAAACCTGATCCATCAGTCCCTGGAGATCCGTTCTCCGTAGTTATTCCTCCCCCAAATGTCACAGGTAGTCTGCATATGGGGCATGCTTTTAATACTGCCTTAATCGATACAGTTGTCAGGTATAAGAGATTAAAAGGAAAGAATGTTCTTTGTCTTCCAGGAACAGACCATGCCTCAATTGCGGTTCAAACTATTCTCGAGAGACAACTAAAGGAAGAAGGCAAAAATCGTCGTGATCTTGGTAGAGCTTCCTTTTTGGAAAAAGCTTGGGAGTGGAAAGAAAAAAGTGGTGGAAGAATTGTTGATCAATTAAAGCGTTTAGGATATTCCGTAGACTGGAGTAGAGAGAGATTTACCTTGGATGAGGGCCTGAGTAAAGCTGTTTCCGAGGCATTTGTTCGTTTATATGAAAAAGGATTGATATATAGAGGAGAATATTTAGTGAATTGGTGCCCTGCCTCTGGCTCGGCTGTGAGTGATTTAGAAGTTGAAATGAAAGAAGTAGATGGACATCTATGGCATTTTCGATATCCGTTAGTCACATCATCTGTATCAAGTGCGAAACAAATTAGTTACTTAGAAGTAGCGACTACACGTCCTGAGACGATGCTTGGTGATGTCGCAGTTGCTGTGAACCCATCAGATGAAAGGTATAAAGATCTTATAGGGGAGCAACTTACTTTGCCTCTAGTTGGCAGAACTATTCCCATTATTGGAGACCCTCATGTAGATAAAGATTTCGGAACTGGATGTGTCAAAGTTACTCCAGCTCATGATCCTAATGATTTTGAGATAGGTCAGAGACATGACTTACCTCAAATAACAGTCATGACTAAAAAAGGAACAATGAATCACAATGCAGGTCAATTTGAAGGCTTGGATCGTTTTGAGGCTCGTGAAGCTGTTATTGATTCTTTAAAGGAGATTGGTCTTTTAACCAAAATAGAAGCTTATAAACATAGTGTCCCTTTTTCTGACAGAGGGAAAGTACCAGTAGAGCCATTGTTGTCAACTCAGTGGTTTGTCAAAATGGATCCTTTAGCAAAAAGTTGTTCTGAATTTTTTGAGAAAGGACAACCTAAATTTATTCCTAATAGATGGTCAAAAGTTTATCGAGATTGGTTAACTGATATCAGAGATTGGTGCATTAGTAGACAATTATGGTGGGGACATCGTATTCCGGCTTGGTTTGTGATTAGTCAAACAGATAATAAAGTTGTTAATGAAACACCGTATATTGTCGCTAGAACAGAAGATGAAGCTAAGAAATTAGCACGTGAAGAATATGGAGATTCAGTCAAAATTGAGCAAGATGAAGATGTTCTAGATACATGGTTCTCTAGCGGATTATGGCCTTTCTCCACATTAGGTTGGCCTGATGAAACTCATCCTGATTTTCAACGTTGGTATCCGACCAATACACTAGTCACTGGTTTTGACATTATTTTCTTTTGGGTAGCAAGAATGACAATGATGGCTGGAGTCTTTACGGAGAGGATGCCATTTTCTGACGTTTATATTCATGGACTTGTTAGAGATGAGCAGAATCGAAAGATGAGTAAGAGTGCAGGGAATGGTATTGATCCTTTGTTACTAATTGAAAGATATGGAACAGATGCTTTGAGGTTTGCTCTTGTTCGTGAAGTTGCCGGCGCTGGACAAGATATACGTCTTGACTTTGATCGTAAAAATCAAACTTCAGCAACGGTTGAGGCCTCTAGAAATTTTGCTAATAAGCTTTGGAATGCAACTAGATTTGCTCTTATCAATCTTGAGGGTCAAGATTTTGAAAAGTTGGAGAAATATGATTTATCGAAGTTGCAATCATCAGATAAGTGGATTTTATCAAGACTTGCTCGAGTCAATCGTGAGACTGTTAATCGATATGAAAATTATGCTTTAGGAGAGGCAGCTAAGGGATTATATGAATTTGCTTGGAATGATTTTTGTGATTGGTATTTAGAATTAATCAAACGTCGATTGAATACTTCAGAAAATTCTTCTCCTGATGAATTATTAGATCAAAAAATAGCGAAAAGTATCTTATACAAAGTTTTAAGTGATCTTTTGATTATGCTTCATCCTCTAATGCCACATTTAACAGAGGAGCTTTGGCATGGATTAACTGGTTTAGCTGAGGATCAATTTCTAGCTTTGCAGCCTTGGCCAAAATTAAATGAACAAGACTTAAATATTGATTTAGAGAGTTCTTTCTCTGATTTATTTGCATCTATCAGATTGATTCGCAATTTAAGAGCAGTTGCTGGGTTGAAACCCTCTCAAAAAGTTCCTGTCATGTTGGTATCTGGCAAGGAAGTCTTGCAAAACACTCTAAAAACATCAATCAATGATATTGCTGTTTTGACTAAGGCTAAGGAAGTCCAAATATTATCTCCAGAGGAAGCAAAATCATTACCTTCTATGAAAGCTTTAGCCGGCGTAAGTGGAGAGCTAGAAGTCGTTCTTCCTATTGAAGGATTGATAGATATAGCTTCTTTACGATCAAGGCTTGAAACAGATTTAAATAAAGCACAAAAGGAAATAGAAAGTCTCTCTGGACGTCTAGCAAATAAAAATTTTGTTGATAAAGCACCTAAAGAGATTGTTGAGGAATGCATAGCAAACTTAAAGGAGTCAGAAGCGCAAGTCCGTCTAGTCAAAGATCGTCTAATGGGATTGGATTGAACTCTCTTAACTATGTCTAACAACTTAGAAACTCTGGTTAATAATTTCATTCCTTTTTTAAGTAGCTCTTTTGGAATTTTGGTTTTTGCTTTGGCATATGTTTTTTGGGTGTCTTGTTTGTTGCCAGGCTCATGGCTTTCCATGTTGTCTGGCTTTCTTTATGGCACCTGGCTTGGAAGTTCGGTGGTTTTTGTGGGAGCTTTTATTGGAGCTCATCTAACTTTTTATTTAGGAAGAACTTTTTTAAAAGAATGGGCTCGAAAAAAGGTCTCCAATTTTCCAAAAGTTCAAATAATGGAGAAAGCTGTTAAACGTGAGGGTCTCAAAGTCATTCTTCTTACAAGACTTTCTCCTCTTTTTCCATTTGGCTTACTTAATTTTACATATGGCTTGAGTGAAGTAAAGGTTCGTGATTTTACTCTTGGAATGATTGGTATATTACCTGGCACAATTTTATATTGCAGCTTAGGTTCCTTAGCACTCAAAGTTTCAAATTTTGGCGCAGTACTCTCAGGAAGATCAGATACTAGTTCATTTATTTGGAGCTTAATTAGTATTTTATCGACTATTTTAGTTGTTATTTTAGTTTTACGTTCAACAAGAAAACTCAATCAGAATTCTGAATCATTAGATTAATCATCGGCTTTTAAATTCCAATCTTCAATCGCTGCAAATACGATAAACCAATAAAGTCTTATGCGATTAAAGATACCTTTTTTAGAAGCAAGCATTTCATATTTTGCGCGTCCACATTCTGTTTTGATTAAAGAAAAGATTAGATTCTTATCCATTTTTAAATTCTAATCATCTTTAAAATAATAGCTTAAATTCAGTTTCGTTAATTATTTTTACTCCAAGCTCTTCTGCTTTTTTTAATTTACTCCCCGCTTTTTCTCCTGATAATAAGAAATCAGTTTTTTTACTAATTGAAGAGCTGACTTTTCCTCCAGCACTTTCTATCAATTCTTTTGCTTCATCTCTTGTAAGCGAATCTAAAGTTCCTGTTAAGACAAAAACTTTACCTTGAAAAATATTGGATTGGTTTGAATTGTAGTTTGACTCTAAATTCTCTTTTAGAGAAAATCCAATTGCTTTTAATTCTTTAATTAAGGTTTGATTATTAGAATCATCAAACCACTTAATTATTGCATCTTTCATTTCATTTCCGAATCCATAAATATTGGATATATTTTCAGGTGCCTCCTTAGCAATAGTATTAAGTTCCTCGATACTATGAAAGTTCATTGAAAGAGATTTAGCATTCGCTTCTCCTATGTGAGGTATCCCTAAACCGTAGAGCTGTTTGTGCCAATTTTTGTTTTTAGATTCGTTAATTTCTATTAGTAAATTCTTTGCAGATTTTTCACCAAATCTTTCAAGTTTTAAAAGGGAATCAATTTCAAGTTTGTATAAATCTGCGATTGACTGTACATATCCTTCATTGACTAATTGATTAATAATCTTTTCACCTAATCCTTCTATCTTCATTGATCCTTTACTGACCCAATGACGCAAAAGACCTTTTAATTTTGCTGGGCATCTAGAATTAACACATTTCGTTATTGCTTCGTTCTCTTCTTGAATTAACTTGGAATCACATGCTGGACAGTTTTGAGGAAATTTTACTAATTTAGAATCAACTGTTCTAAATTCTTTTATAACTCTAATAACTTCAGGAATAATTTCTCCAGCTTTTCGCACAATTATGGTGTCATTATAATGAAGATCTAAAGATGCAAGTCTGTTTGAATTATGAAGAGTTGCACGATTCACAGATGTTCCTGCAAGCTCAATAGATTCAAACTCTGCTACTGGTGTAACAGCACCAGAGCGACCTACTTGGAAAATTAATTTTTTTAACTTAGTCGCTTTCTCTTCTGCTGGATATTTAACAGCTATGGCCCATCTTGGGGCTTTATGTGTAGATCCTAGGATGTTTTGTATATCCAATTTATTTATTTTTACTACTATTCCATCTGTGGCATAAGCTAAAGAATCTTTTTCGCTTTCCCAATACTTGTAATAGGCACTTGCTTCATTTAAGTTTTTTTTTGTTTCATAAGTAGTATTAACTTTAAAACCAATACTTTGTAAAAACTTAAGTGATTCAGATTGAGAATTTGGTTTTTTTAAATTTCTATTATTTGGCTCCCAATTTTCTGGTAAATAAATACTATATGCGAAGAAGTCAAGTTTTCTAGATGCAACTATTTTGGGATCTAATTGTCTTAATGTTCCTGCACAAGAGTTTCTAGGATTTGCGAAGAGTGGTTGATCAGTATTTTTTCTCTCAATATTGAGCTTATCAAATATATTATTAGGCATGAATGCTTCTCCTCTAATTTCAATCCAAGAGGGTGGATTTTTTAATAATAAACTTAATGGAATTGTAGAAATTGTTCTGATATTAGTAGTAATATCTTCTCCAGTTGTTCCATCTCCACGAGTTGCTGCTCTAGTTAAAATCCCATTTTCATATCTTAGTGAAATAGCATTCCCATCAATTTTTAATTCACAAATTAGTTCTGGATTATCATCTTCCTTGAAATTTTTATTTTCTGAACTTATTAATTTTTTGATCCTTGCATACCAAGTTTTTAATTCATTTACATTAAAAGCATTGTCTAGGCTTAAAAGAGGAATATTATGACCAACATTTTTGAAACCTGTAGAAGGGACACCTCCTAATCTTTGGGAAGGGCTATCATCAGTAATTAAAGATGGGTGAATATTTTCAATTTCAATTAACTCTCTATATAGTTGATCATAAACAGCATCGTCTATCTCGGGTGAATCTAATACATAGTAGGAGTAATTTGCTTTATTGAGTAAAGCTCTAAGCTCTTTTGCACGTTTATAATGTTGATTCAAGTTTGAATTCACTTCTCACATTTCGCTTCATTATGTATTGGCTTTCGCAATACGATCTATTTGCCAATTTTCGTTTATTTTAATAAAAGTGAAGTCCAGCGGCATTTCATTTTTCTTATCTTCTGATTTCAAGCTGAGTGTGAGCATTATTTGATTGTCTTCTATTCTTGGTCGCCCTGACTTCAAGTTTCTATATCGATTTAATTGTAAGCTACCCAAAAATTTGATGAAGTCTTGTCTATTGACATGTGATTTATAAGCTTTTGTCGTAAGTCTATAAGCTCCATCTATTCGGCCAGCTGCAATCTGATCAAAAAACTTTTTCACAAGAGGATTAATACCTCTAGCACTTATGACGAGTTTGATTGCGTTAAAAGTCCAAAAAAGGAGAAGTGCGCCAACTCCAACCAAGAGAGCTTTTAATCCAATTGCTTTGATAAGAGCACTATCCATTTTTTAAATTCCGTTTAGTTAAAGATTCTGACTTATTAGCCATGAGATTAGCTTGTTTGTTATTGATAGTTAGACAGAATGTTATCGGAATAATAATGCTAACGAGTTCTCAGCATCAATGTCTTTAATACCTGTTTTACCATTATTTCTTGAATTAAACAGACAATATTTTCAGAACTCTTTGCTCGAGAATGAAGTTCCCAGAGTCTCTCTTCGTTGGAGTGATGGCCGCATGCGCACTACGGCTGGGATCTATAGAAGTAAAACCAATTTCTTCGGAGTTAAAGCTAGTGAAATAATTTTGTCTAGACCAGTATTGGAACATCTTCCCCACAAAGCATTGATGAGCACCTTGTGCCACGAAATGATTCATGCCTGGATTGATCTCGTTCTGAAAGTTGAGGAAGCACATGGGCCTAATTTTCATCAACGTATGGCAGAGATCAATTCCGCTCAAACGGATTTCCAAGTAACAGTTCATCATTCGTTTCCACTAACAAAAAAACCCCCAAAATGGGTGGCAACTTGCCCTTCATGTAAGAGAACTTTTAGTTATCGGCGTATTGTTAGCGGCGCTGCCTGTCGAAGTTGTTGTAACAATTATTTTGGAGGTCGATGGGATCAAAAATGCTTACTTGAATTTGAACCTTTATCTAAAAGTAATAAATAATTTTTTTTATAATTGGCTTTAATTTTTGAATAATTTCATCTTTACGGAGATTCACTTGTTGGTTTGAAAGCGTTAAATTTAAAAGATGAGCTCCAATAACAATCGTCATCGAATTCGACAGCGATCTCGAGCACCTCTTGATCGCAGAATGGATCAATGGATACAAACTGGTAAACAGGTTGTAGATGGTGTTGCAGGTAATCGCCCTGGTCAAAGAAGGGGAGGGTGGCAAGATAAAGAGACTTCAGCAACTTTCGACAAAGTTGGTCGTTGGATGGAAGAGAAAATTGATTGGTTTTTCGAAGATGATGACGACTGGTTGGATAATGAAGATTTAGATGATGAACCGCTTCGAGAAAGCATTAACAATACAAAAAGACCCTTGACTGCTATTTCTTTGAGAGCTCCTAAAGCCTTACCACCTCAGATTCAAGGAAGGAGAAGCAATTCAGCCGAACTGGATGAATGGCCAGATGATCAATCTTTTAAATTAAGTAAGTGGGAAAGAAAAGATAGTGAATCTAAGCAAAATGCACCCGAGTTAAACGATTCTTTTCAAGAGGAGAGCACTCCTCAAAGAAGAAAAAACATTCCAAGATCTAGTCGAAGAAAATACTAGTTGTTGTTAAAAAGCCTTTCTTGGTATTGGTCCTAACCATTTTTCTAACTTTGGGCTGAAAACTTCTCTGATTACAGTTAATTCTTTTTGTTGGCGAAAAAATCGATAATGCCTACTCCAAAAAGGGCCATCTTCTTGAAATTCTGCTTTCAGCCAATTGGCATTAACTAATCCCAAGCCATCAACTTCTCTAAAAAGCTCGGAGCGTCCTTGGGTCAAGCTTTTCCAGATTGGTTGATCCTTATTTTGCAGATGTTTTTCTGCTTCTTGATAATTCCACCAGCTTTCCGCCCATGCCAGGGTTAAATTTCCACATGTAAGCCAAACTTGTCTTCTTATCAAAGGTGGCTCTAGCTCATTGACTTCTTCTGGAACTCCATTTTGATTATTATTTTCCATTGCCATAGATATGACTTTTATCGCAACTTCATGGCCTGTTAAAAGCTTGAGATGCCTGGTTG
>CACPLK010000032.1 GCA_902634795.1 uncultured Prochlorococcus sp.
ATTAAAAAATCATCCACGTTGATATGCGAATGCTCGTCAAAATCTATGCCAACAATACATAATGGTTGGAAATTAAATAAAAAAAAATTTTATGGAAACACCTCTCTCCTTTTTCTCATTCCCAATCAGGCATTGAACTGCTTCGACGATACTGATTCCATGCACTAACAAAAAGGCCTAATAATGTTATGGGAACTAGTCCAAGAACAATCCCACAAAGCAGAGGCTCAATCATTTGCTCTTATTATTCATGATTACTATTAACAATTCTTTCATGTCAAAGAGGTTTTAGTGAACACTCCGTCATCAAAAGCATTATTTAATAAGGAACAAAAGATTAGTCCTTGGCGAATATTCTTATTATCTACTGCCACTATCGCCTTCCTTATCCTTTTTTGGAGAATGGGAGACTTTAAGCAAGATCCTTTCATAAATGAAACTTTATCTATTAGAGGTGAAGCTTTATCAGGAAGCAAATTATTCAAAATAAATTGTGTTGGTTGCCATGGGATTACAGCCCAAGGTTTTGTAGGGCCAGATCTCCACGAAGCGACAAAAGAAATGAGTGACCAAAAAATTATTAATCAAGTTATTCGAGGATTGACTCCACCAATGCCAAGTTTTGAAATTGAACCTCAATCAATGGCTGATCTATTGGCATATATGCATTCACTCAATTAATAGTGACTATTAAAAAAACTCTAAAAATAGTACTTGTTGAACCAGCAGGGCCCATAAATGTTGGGAGCATTGCAAGACTCTGTGAAAACTTTAATGTTCATGAATTAAGAATAGTTTCTCCTAAATGCGATTATTTAGCTCAAGAAGCGAGAAAGATGGCAGTCAGAGGAGTGACAATATTAGAAAAAGCAAAAGTTTATGAGGATCTAAATTCAGCACTTTCAGATTGCTCAAGAATTATTGCTTCTTGCGGGAGAAAAGAACATGGAGAAATTCCACTTCAATCAAATAAAGATGCTTTGAGCTGGGCTCTTAAATCAGAAAGAGATGAGACAATAGCTTTGGTTTTCGGAAGAGAAGACCGAGGTTTATCTAACGAAGAACTTCTAAAAGCTAATAAAGTGATTAGTCTTAATACAAATAAGAATTATCCATCATTAAATCTTTCACATGCAGTAGCAATTGTTCTTCATCAATTCAATCAATTAAATGAACTTGATTTATTAAAACAACATACAGAAACAAGCTATCCCGCAAATTTAATTAAATTAGAAGATTGTATTAATGATGCAGGTAGTCTTTTACTTGATATTGGTTTCTTAATGAAACATACCTATAAGGCGAAAATGACGAAAATAAAACAATTGCTCTTAAGAGCTGAAATAAAAGATGATGAAGTTGCACTAATTAGAGGAATAATTAGCCAAGCAAGATGGAAAATTAAAAATGATTAATCTAAATAACAAGCTACAATAAATAGCAAAGGTTTATATTCTTTCATTTTAAAGTGAAAAGTTACCTCAAAGTAATAACGAATATATTTTTAACAAGCATAGCTTTATCCGTTTTACTTGGTACTTTCCTAACAGTTTTTGGCCCTATTAATCAAAGCTATCAAATAAATAGAAAAATTAATCTCATAGGTAAATCAAGGAGATCAATTAAAAAAGATTTAATAACTGAAGAATCAAACTTTTCATCATTTTTTAATAAAAAATTTGAAAAATATAAAAAACTAGAAAAATTAATTAAGAAATGGGAAAACCTGATAATTAAAAATCCTGATTTAGAGGTTAGTGCTTTTTTCCTATCATTAGATAATCAAGTCTATGCAGAAATAAAATCTGATATAAAGCTATCTGCCGCAAGCAGTATAAAGGTACCTATTCTAATTATTTTACTTACAATGCTAGAAAAAGAAGAAATCATATGGAATGAAAATTTGATACTTTCAGAAGATGTAATCGGTAGTGGATCAGGTTGGATGGCATATCAAAAGATTGGTGAGAGGTTCCCACTTTATGAGGTGGCCTCAGAAATGATCAGAGTTAGTGATAATACAGCAACTAATTTACTAATAAAACGATTAGGTGGAATCTCAGTAGTTAATGAAAAATTCAAAGATATTGGATTAAAAAATACACAAATAAACAACTATCTTCCTGACCTTGGTGGAACAAATCTTACATCAACTAAGGATCTATCTTTAGCAATGGCTCTAGTCGATAATGGTTATCTACTTAATGTTAGTTCTAGAGATCTTTTCAGAGAAATAATGAGCAAATCAAAAACAAATACATTAATACCTTCAGGGATTTTAAGAGGTCTTGGGAAAGAATCTAAAGACACTGACTATCATCTTTCATTAAAAGGTTATTTAGTTCATAACAAAACGGGTGATATTGGAATCTCATATTCAGATACTGCTCTAATTCAAACACCTCAAAACTCAAGGGCATTCGCAAGTTTTATAGTAAAAGGTCCATTTAATGACCCAAGATCAACTGAATTGATAAGGAATTTGTCAGCGGAATTAGTCCCTTTTCTAACGCTAGATCAAAAATCAAGTAATCAAAATTAGACTTTTTACTGACATAAGTAAACCTTTGCTTTTCATTATCATTTTTTTTTTGAACTTTATCAATCTAAAGTGGCCTGCTTATGAAACAATCTTGTTACCAGTAATAAGAAAGTGAATTCAACTAGAAAACGCAGAGTTTTTCCATTCACTTCCGTGATTGGACAAGAGGAAATGAAGCTAGCGCTTCTTTTAAATGTTATTGACCCGAGAATTGGTGGAGTAATGATAATGGGTGATAGGGGCACTGGGAAATCCACAACCATAAGAGCTCTTGCAGATTTATTACCTGCCATAGAAGTTGTTGAAGGAGATCCCTATAACAGCTCTCTTGATGATCCAGACCTTCAAAGCAATGATGTCAGGGAGAGAATAGACAGTGGTATTGACATTCAAAAAGGCGAGAAACAAGTCCCCATGATTGATCTGCCCTTAGGTGCTACTGAGGATAGACTTTGCGGAACCATTGATATTGAAAAGGCTCTTAGTGAAGGTGTTAGAGCTTTTGAACCAGGGCTGCTAGCCAAAGCGAACAGGGGGTTGCTTTATGTTGATGAAGTCAATTTGCTTGATGATCACCTTGTTGATGTACTTCTAGACTCTGCTGCATCAGGTTGGAATACGGTGGAACGTGAGGGGATTTCCGTTCGACATCCTGCTAGGTTTGTACTTATTGGTTCAGGCAATCCTGAGGAAGGGGAATTAAGGCCTCAGTTACTTGATCGTTTTGGTATGAGTGTAGAAGTGAGAACAGTAAGGGAAGCAAAACTTCGCGTCCAAGTTGTCGATCAACGCACAGCCTTTGACAATGATCCTGAATCTTTTAGCGATTCCGTTCAAGCTAATCAAGACTCGCTTCAACAAAAAGTAGTTGATGCTCAAAATTTACTTAACGATGTTTCTATAGATGAAGATCTCAGACTGAGGATTTCAGCAGTTTGTGGTGAACTTGATGTCGATGGACTTAGAGGAGATATTGTGACAAATAGAGCAGCCAGAGCCCTTGCAGCCTTTGAAGGAAGAAAAGAAGTAACTGAAGAAGACATTGCTCGTGTCGTGTCGACAGCTTTAAGACATAGACTTAGAAAAGATCCTCTTGAACAAGTTGATTCTGGAGATAGAGTAATAAAAGCTTTTTGCAAAGTATTTGAAAGAAGTGAAAGTAATGATGTATCTGAATTTGAACTAGCCATAACAAACTAAGTGAGAATAATAGGTATAGATCCTGGGCTAGCAAGAGTAGGTTATGGAATTATTGATGAAATAGACGGAATCAAAGTAATGCTTGATTGCGGAATTATAGAGACAAAATCAACACAAAAAGAAGAAACAAGACTCATGGAAATTTCAAATGATTTAAGCTCAATAATTAAAAAATGGAGTCCAAATTATGCAGCAGTAGAAAAGTTTTTTTTCTACCGCTCTAGTACAACAATTAGTGTTGTTCAGGCACGCGGAGTAATAATGATGACTTTAGGGAAGCACAATCTTCCTATTAAAGAATTTCCACCAATGCAAATTAAACTTGCTGTCACTGGTTATGGTCATTCAGATAAAAATGAAGTGTTAAATTCAGTCATGCATGAACTCAATATAACTTCACCGCCAAAGCCAGATGATGCTGCAGATGCACTCGCCATAGCACTTACTGGAATCTATCTTAAATAATTTCATATATAATTTTAATAGACTATTTATCTAAAATATGCATGACGAGATTAAATCAAAAAAAGAAACTAAAAGAAAGGAATATAATTTAATCCGTAATTCGTATTCATCTTCAATCCATGAGAAAATAAAGTTGAATGTCAAATCAACATTAAATATACTTTTAAATAAGTATCATGTTGAAGGAAAATATATAGGAATTTATTGGCCATTAAAAGGTGAAGTTGATATAAGATTTATCAAAGACATAAATAATCAAAAAGTTGCTTTACCTTCAAGCTCTAAGACCAAAGATATAAGCTATCATCATTGGTCAAATACTCAATTAGAGAAAGATTCAAACAATATTCCTGCGCCAACAGGCGAAAATGCTATTAACCCTAATGATATTTCAATCCTATTTGTCCCCGCAGTAGCTCTTGATGAACAAGGTTACAGATTAGGTTATGGGGGAGGATACTTTGATCGTCTTCGACAAAGAGATTTGTGGTTTTCAATACCATCCTTTGTAGTCATCAGTAATAATTGCATATCTAAAGAACCTTTACCTAGAGACAGATGGGACATTCCCTTTGATGGTTGGATTAGCGAAAAAGGTCTGCATCAAATTGATGCAACTAAATAATTAATTAGGCTTTAAGATATGTCAATCAACTGAACTATAGAGGTGACTAAAATTAAAGAAAAATCTTTCGTCAATAATTATGGGAGTGATTCATTAGATAATCTTATAGAGCGTCTTCAATCAACTTCAGATCCCAAAAGGCGTTATGAATATATTTTATGGCTAGCCAAAAGCTTGCCGTTGCTAACTGAAGATCTTCATATAGAAACTACTAAAGTAAAAGGATGCATTTCAGAAGTATACGTTCTAGGAATTCTTTTGAATGGAAAAATACAGTGGAAAGGATATTCAGACGCTCTAATAACAAAAGGATTGCTTGCTTTTTTAATAAAAGGATTGAATGATCTCACACCTTTTGAAGTACTCTCTATTAATGAAAAATTTATTGAGATGACAGGACTAAGAAAAAGCTTGACGCCATCAAGAGCGAATGGGTTTCTAAACATATTCCTAAAAATGAAAGCTCAAGCAAAAAGTCTCTCACTAAGTAGCTCTGAGAATGGGTAAATAAGTTTTAAACAAAATTATCGCCTCATAAAAACATGAAAAAAGTTGGTATCGGTTTACTTGGTCTAGGAACTGTTGGTCAGGGTGTTGCAAATATCATTAGCAGCCCAAATAATAGACATCCATTGGTTGGAGATCTTGAAATTGTCGGAGTTGCAGTAAGGAACCTCCAAAAGAGAAGAAATATATCCATCCCTGATTCAATACTTACAACGAACCCAATTGAAATAGTTAATAATCCCAATATTCAAATAGTTGTTGAAGTAATGGGCGGTATAGAGCCAGCAAAATCATTAATTATCCAAGCCATAAGAGCAGGCAAATCTGTTGTAACCGCCAATAAAGCAGTAATTGCAAGACACGGTGAAGAGATTTCAAATGAAGCGAAAGCCGCTGGGGTTTATGTCCTCATCGAAGCAGCCGTAGGAGGAGGTATCCCAATAATTGAGCCTCTAAAGCAATCTTTAGGAGGGAATCAGATCACGAAAGTAAGCGGAATAATAAATGGAACTACTAATTACATACTCTCCAGAATGGATAAAGAAGGAGTTGCTTATGCTGAGGTTTTAAAAGATGCCCAAGTGCTTGGATATGCAGAAAGTGATCCTGCCGCTGATGTAGAGGGGGGCGACGCAGCTGACAAAATTGCAATTCTAAGTGGCCTGGCCTTTGGTGGAGCAATTAATCGGGCCAACATTCCAACAACTGGAATAAATCACTTAGAAGCTATAGACGTTAATTATGCAAAAAAGTTAGGTTACGGAATCAAGCTTTTAGCAATATCTGAGAAGGGCCAAACTCAATCAAAAACTGAAGGCAGTCAACCACTAGCAATTTGGGTTGAGCCAACATTGGTACCCGAAAATAATCCATTAGCAGGAGTAAATGGAGTGAATAATGCAATTCTTGTGGAAGGCAATCCCATTGGCCAAGTAATGTTTTTCGGGCCAGGTGCAGGATCCGGCCCAACTGCATCAGCTGTTGTTGCAGACATACTCAACATTGCAGGCATTCAGTCTATGAGCGAAGATAAAATCTTTAACTTAGATCCACTTCTATCAGCAAAAGGTTGGAGAAATTGTCACGTAGCAGAAAAGAAACAAATAACAAAAAAGAATTACATACGGCTTGTTACAGAAGATAGTCCAGGAGTAATTGGAGAAATCGGGACTATTTTTGGAAAGAAGAAGATATCTATTGAATCAATTGTACAATTTGATGCTTCGGATAAAGGAGCAGAGATAGTAGTTATTACTCACAAGATTAATCAAGGTCAACTTGAAAAGGCTCTTTTAGAAATTGAAAACTTATCACAAGTCAAGAGAATTGCAGCAACGATGGGTTGCCTTTAGCTAACCAAAACTAGTCAAACAGGAATTAAGTTGCTACTTATATAAAAAGAACAAAGGGAATTTTATCTTAAATTTCTTTTCGGAACTAAATCATGAAAACATCCAAAAACGTAATTGAGAAAACCAGAGAAGAAATAAAGAAAAATATTAATCAAGGAGATTGTGTTTATCTAAAGAATCAAGAAGAACTTTTTCAAGTATTGGGTATAGATAATTCTTGTGAAAAGTGTTGGGTTCGAGAATGGCCACTGAATCCTAATGGATCTCCTGTCTTCGAGATATCAATTAAACAAGTCTCTACTAATCAATAAATATTTTTCTCAGGTGGAAATCACTATAGAATTATATAATAAATGTTAAAAACAAATTATACAAAAAGTATTTTAAAAGTCTTAAGTATTATTTTAGTAATCTTTCAGTTATCTTGCGTTCAAAACAAGAAAAGAGAAAATATTATTGTTGCAAGTGCGGGTAAAATTGAATCCCTTGATCCTGCTCAAGCAAATACTCTTAGGACACTTCAAATATTAAGTGCTCTTGGTGATACTTTATACAAAATAAATAAGGAGGGAAATATTTACCCAAGCCTAGCTAAAGAATTACCACAAGTAAGTAAGAATGGTTTGCTAATAGATATTCCACTTAGAAAAAATATTTCTTTTCATGATGGAAGTATTTTTAATGCTAAGGCGATGAAGTTTAGTCTCGAACGCTTTATGGAAATAGGAACATTAAAGTACCTATTAAATGACAAAATAGAAGCTATTGAAATTAAAGATGAATTTGTTCTACGTATAAAACTAAAAAAGCCATCAAGTTCTATAAAAAGTCTTCTAACTTCAGTAAATTTAACTCCAGTATCTCCTAATTCATATTCAGATTATAAAGACAAATTCAACAATAAAAGTTTTGTTGGAACAGGTCCATACTTCTTGAAAAATTTCAACTCAAGTCAACAAATAATCAAGCCATTTAATAATTATTGGGGTGATAAACCACTTAATAAAGGTATTGACTTTATAAATTACAGTAATTCGAGTACTCTTTTTGGCGCTATTAAAACCAAACAAGTTGATGTTTTAATAGCAAATTCGATTGCTGATATGCATCGTTTATCATTAAATAATATGGTTAAGAAAGATAAGCTTAATTCAGGAGAAAGTGCACCAAAATCGATTGGATATATTACATTTAAAAGTAACAGTTTACCATTATCAAATCAAAAAATAAGAAAAGCTCTTTTATACACAATTGATAGAAAATTAATTAGTCAGAGAGTAAGTTTTGGAACTAGAGAACCACTTTATTCAATAGCTCCTCCAAAATTTTATAAGAAGAAATTTTCACCATGGCCATTTTACAAGCCTAAACTAGCAAGAACATTATTAAAGGAAGAGGGATATTGCGAGAACAATATTCTCAATATTCCATTAACATTTAGATCAACTGTACCTGCAGATAAAAATCTAGCACTTATATGGCAAGAGCAAATCAAAAGAGATTTATCTGATTGTTTAAAAATTACTTTAAATGGAGTGGAATCAACAACAGTATATGATCAGCTATCAAAAGGTTCTTTTGAGGCAGTTATATTAGATTGGACTGGAGATTTTTCTGATCCGATAGCATATTTAGCCCCTTTATTAAGTTGTAATAATATAAAGAATAATACTTGTCTTGAAGGAGAAGCTGTTTTCAGTGGTAGTTTTTGGGGTAATAAAGAAGTACAAGAATTGTTTAAGAAAAGTGAAGAATTAGAAGGTGAAAGTAGATTAAATACTTTTATAAAAATCGAACAAATTGCAGAGCAAGGAAGTTCTTATCTGCCAGTTTGGCTAATCAAACCTAAAGCTTGGTCGTTAAAAGATATAAGTCAACCAGAATTCTCAGGAGATGGATTAATTATTCTAAAGAACTTAAAAAGAAACTAGTTTTGTCATCTAAAAAGAAACTTTTCAAATATATCCTTGCAAGATTAGCTCTATTGCCAATTATGCTTGGGATCATTTCGAGCTTAGTTTTTATATTGTTGAGAATCGCACCAGGCGACCCTGTAGATGCAATTCTAGGCACTCGAGCTAATGAATTGGCACGAGAAAGTCTAAGAATTAAACTTGGGTTAGATAAACCTCTGATAAATCAATACCTTGAATATTTAAATCAATTACTACATGGAAATTTAGGAACTTCATTAAACACACAAGAACCTGTAAAAGAAATCATTTCCAAAGCTCTTCCAGCAAGTATAGAATTAGCAATTTTTGCAATATTAATAGCATCACTATTGGGTTATTTAATTGGTTTTTTAGGAGCAGTTAAACCAGAAGGAAAAATAGATTTTTTAGGAAGAATTTTTGGTATTGGTACTTATGCTTTACCTCCTTTTTGGGCCGCAATGCTAATTCAAATTATTTTCTCTGTATTGCTAGGTTGGTTTCCCATTGGAGGCAGATTACCCCCTGGAGCAAGTCCTCCAAACCCAATTACTGGATTCATATTTTTCGATAGTATTTTAAATTTAAATATTAAAATGATTTTTAGTTCTATTGAACATTTGATATTACCCTCAGTCACTCTAGGGATATTATTAAGTGGAATATTTAGTCGTTCACTAAGATTAAATCTCGAGGCGGTTCTAAAAAAAGATTATATAGAGGCCGCAAAAAGTAGAGGTATAAAAGACTCTAGAATATTAATCAAACATGCTTTGCCAAATACAATGCTCCCCATATTGACAATAACTGGATTAACAATTTCTTCTTTAATTGGTGGAGCACTTTTAATTGAAATAACATTCTCCTGGCCTGGAATTGCTCTTGGACTTAAAGAAGCTATTAACCAAAGAGACTATCCCGTTGTTCAAGGAATAGTTGTCATTATATCAAGCATTGTTGTCATGATTAGTGTGGGAATAGATATTGCTATTGCATACATTGACCCAAGAGTCAGCTATTGAATTATGAGAAGTTTTTCAATTATAGTATTATCTAAAATATGAAATTTAAGCTCACCTTTATTTAGATTAGTATTTGAAGGAATAGATCTTTTCTCTTCTAATTTTTCTAAGAAGTTTATTATTTCAAAAGATAATAAACTCTGCACAGAAAGTGGATGGTAGCCCACAATTGATTTTCCCAGATTAAACAAGTCCTTTCCCTCAGACTGATTCATCTGTCCCTCTACTCTAATAGGTGAAAAATGACTGGCCCCCTCAATCAAAAGTACTCTGCTTAATGGGCTTGAACTCACCGCAAGCAATAATCCAAGTTGTTCACTAACAGATGGTGTAACCAAGTCAAAAGTGCCTCCAGTAAGAAAAAGAGGAATATCTATCTGATTATCTAAATTCTTTTGCCACAAAAAACTCCCAAAACTATTCATGCCAACAATCGCTGAAAGATTTTCCATATTTTCTCTATCTGACAAGGGAATATCTACTAGCTGACATTGTAAAAGTGATGATAAATTAGTAATTAAAAGATTATCAAGTACTTTCTTACATCTATTCTCAAGCTGATCATCTATTTTTAAACCTGAAGCAAAAATAGCTGTGAGCGCACCTAAAGAATGACCCATCAAAACAACTTTCTCTGCTGGAATATCAATCTTGCCTGATTTTTTGGCATTAAGGACACTATCTAAATCATTAACTCGATCAGGGATAACTTCAGCACCCGGGAGAGGAAGTCTTCCTTTTACCAAGGCTTCTAATGCTAATGAATCACTACCTGGATGATCTAAAACAACAACAGGCCAACCATTATGACTAAGACTTCTTGCCAGCCAATGAAAATGATTGCGATCTCCTCCTAAACCAGGCATTAACAAAATCCAATTTTTTCTAGTTTTCTCTCTAAAGGAAG
>CACPLK010000033.1 GCA_902634795.1 uncultured Prochlorococcus sp.
GCCAAGCAGGAACTTCTGTATCAGTAACTTCAACTCCATCCAATAGTAAATGTCCGTCTGTTGGTCGAAGAAGACATAGCAATTGATTAGCTGTTGTGGTTTTTCCACTTCCAGTTTCTCCTACAAAAGCTATTCTTGAACCAATTGGTATAGTGAGATTAATACCCTTTAGAGTGTAATCCTTACTGTTGGGATACTTATAACTAAGTTTTTCAAGCTTTATGTTGCTTCTAGGCGCAATTCCTTGTTTTGTAGGAACTCCTATTGATCTTTTAGTGAGCCTACTAGAAGGAAGTTCTATTAACTTTAATATTTCTTCTAAATCAGGAATTGATGCACGCATAGAAGTTAATGCCTTAAATGAATCCTGCAATGGAGGGGTTAGTTTTAATGCAGCTACTGCAATTGTTGCTAAGAATGGAACTATCTCAATAAGCATTGAATCGTTTTGCCCAGTTATGTAAGGGAAAAGACCAATAGAAAAAATTAATGTAATACCAAAAGGTTCTATTAATGACCTAGGTAATTCAGGTAAAACCTCAGCTTTCCAAATAACAGGGAAAGAACTTTTACTCGCTAATTTATATCTTTTTTCAAAGTAAGACTCTGAGCTAGTAAGGTGAACATCTATTATTGTACGCATTGATTCAGTAAGGATATTATTTGTTTCTTTTTCTAATTTGATTCTTTGATGAGAAGAATACCTTATGAAAGGTGTCACAAAGAATGAAATAAATATATAAAAAATTAAGAGACTTATGATTAAATATAGTGCTATTGATTTTGCTATAAAAAGAACAGCAATACAAATAAATGTAATAACACATAAGCCGCTAGATATTTGAAGGATTGGCCTGACTAGGAATTCTGATACTCTTGAAATATTGATCAAAACTTTTGACGATAAATCAGACTTTTTCTTATTTAAGAAGAATTCATATGATTGAGATAGTAATTTTTTCTGGGCTATTTCTGATAAGTCTTTCCATACTGCTACTCGAAGTCTTTCTTGAGCTGCTTTTAGAAATAATTTAGAGAATGAAGCTAACCAATTCATTCCTATGTATATGACGACTAGACTGATAACTTTTGTTTTTGGGTCTTCAGGTATGAAATTTTGAAATGGTAAGGAAGGTTGATTAGGTTGACCTATGAAAACTGTAAATAATCTAGAAACAATTCCAACTACAAGCACATCAACTAAACCAGTAAAGGCTGCTACAGGAATTAATTTCAATAGAGACCTTCTTCTTCTAACTGGTAGTGCCTTCAGAAGGCGCATTAATAGATGATATGTTTTGCTAGTGCCTATCATGTTATAAAATTACTTACTTTTGAGAAATTATTTATGCTGATTCAGCCAGTTCCTTGGGTGTTTGGTTGTGAACTGTTTAGCCAATTTCATAAAAATCATGAAAAAGTATTCTCAGGAGATGATTTTAAAAAAAAAAATTCAAATATTATTGAAGCTTAATTTATATTCAGACGCGGATTAATATCTTTTATTATATATCAAATATCCTAGAAATATTAATATAATAGATGGTAATAAATAAATGATAACCATAAAACCTGATAAAAAGATAAATAGACTTAAAAAGATAAAAAACACTGTTGATATAATTATCAGGATTCTTTTGATTTGATTAAGCCAAAAGATACCTTTAAGTTTTTCTAGATTTGTTTCTAATTTCCTACGACTAAGATATAATTGTTTAAGTTGTTTTTGATGCCAATTAATTGAGTCCTCTAATTTTGTTTTGTATACATTATTTCCAAGTTGTTCTATAAAATTATTCGATCTTGAGAATGTGGATCGTAATTTTACAATTTGTGCTTCAACTAGAGCTTTACTATTTTCAGATATTTTTTGATCTATGTCTTTGATTTTAATATTGATTTGATCTTGTAAGGTAAAGTTTTCATTCGAACGATATGGAGCAATTTTATGACTACTATTATCTTTATATTTAAAAAGCTTTAAGAAAAAGTTTGCTCTCAACATTTGACTGACTATTATCTAAGATAGATTTCTATGATGATATTATAACCATGACTTCTATTGTTTTTAATGGGAGCTACATAACAAAAAAAAATACAGGTATTGGAGTTGTTTCTAAGGATTTACTAAATTCTCTATCTGCCCACAAAATAACTACACTTATTCCACACGATATAGGCTTAAAAGGTGATATTTATATACCTAATAACTTATCTCCAGGTTCAGGATTGAAAAGTCATTTTAGACGTTTGTACTGGCTTCAAAATTCTGTTCCAAAATTGATGAAAAACTTAAATGCTGAATATTTTTTATCACCATTATTGGAAGCACCATTATTTACTAATATTAAATCTATTGTTTTGGCACATGATCTAATACCGATTAGGTATCCTTCGATGTCATTTTTAACTTTATATTATTTAATCTATATTCCTTTAATTTTAAAACAGTCAAAGATAATTCTTTGTAATTCTATCTCTACTGCTAATGACTTGAATAGGTTTTATAAGGTACCTAAGCATAAATTATTTCCAATTAAATTAGGTTTTAATAGTCAAAAGTATTATCCAATCAAAAAAATAAGAAAGAAATTCTTTCTTATTATTGGCAGACATAATCCACATAAAAATTTGGGAAGGGTTATCAAAGCGTTCGCATATGCCAAAATTAAAGACTATAAACTTATTTTTATCGGTCCATTTGATAAAAGGCATACACCAAGTCTTTTAAAACTAATTGATAAATTCAATCTTAGACATTTGTGTATCTGGAAAGGTTGGATTGACGACGCTGAGAAATTATCATTATTAAACGAATGTCACGCACTTATTATTGCAAGTCTTTGGGAAGGATTTGGTATTCCTGCTCTTGAGGCCATGGCTTGCGGGACCCCGGTTATAGCCTCTGAAAGGGGCGCGCTTCCAGAGGTTTTAGGTGACTATGGCTATTTTGTTAATCCATTCAATATTCAATCAATAGCTTTTGCGATGAATGCAGTTATAAATGATAAAAAATGCTTCGAAAAAGCTCTTCAAGAAGGCCCATCGCGAGCTAAGTCATTTAATTGGTTTGATACTGCCAGAACAATAGAAGAAATCATTCAAGAAATTGATTAACCTTTATTTTGAAGTAATAGTTTAATAATGTCATTGATGTAATATTAAATATTTAGATTATTAAATATGTTAAGTAATTCTATTCTGTAGCTTGATTATTATTTAGATCCGAAAAATTTATTGTCTAATTAATTGTAATTATTTTTCCTAATATGATTTCACTCTTAATTATATAACTGCTATTATAATTTTAAAAATCTACTTTAGATATGCCTAGTAAAAAATCAAACAAAAAATTAACTTCTAAAATAGTTACTGTAAATGAGGAGAAAAAGACAACACCTAGAACTGCAAAAATAGTTCTCTTTGTATTTGGTGTAGGACCTTTAATTCTTATGTGTTTATTTTTATTCTCAAATGGATTTTTCAACTCCCCTTGATAAGTTGATAAATCTTTAGAGGACGAAGCATAATACTTTCGAATCTTAAATCTGTCCCTAAGGGTTCTTGGTTCGTTTGTCTTCTTTTTATAACATCATTTGTTTATTGATCGATATATCAATCATTTATTTTGCTTTTCTAGCTAAAGTTTGTTTTTATCGTACTACTAATGCAACTCTATTTGGTTGATTGCCAGTTCCCTGATATTGATAATCAAATTTCAGCTTATAAGCAATTTGTAGAATTTTGGGAAAATGGAGAGATGGCTAAGCAAGATAAATTTGAAGGATTTGAAATGCTTTTTCGTGTTCATGCGCCCGGTGAGGGTCGCGTTGTAATTCTCTGTAATGCAAAAAGTGACAAGGAACTTTTTCTACACTTTGCCCCATGGAGAGCACAGTTTGGTATAGATATGGAAATTACTCCAGTCATAAGCTGTCAAAATGTTGTCGACTATCACAAGGATCTATTTGAAAAAATGTCTTAAATCTATTCAACAAATATTTTATACTTTGTTTTACTTTATCAATAGACAACCAAATTTTTAAGAGATTATTTATCTGTTTGAGAAAGCGTTGCCGCTTGCCCATATATTTTTAAAGCCCACTTTACCCTTTAGTAATTGAATAGGAAGACTAACTAAAATTCCTAAAGCGATTAGGGCAAAAGAATCCGTTGTAAATCTAGCAATGCCCCATTCTGATGAAGCCAAAGCGAAAATAGATAAGTTCATGAAATTACTTAATTTATTAAAAATATTATCAGAATACTTTATTATCAATTACATTACTTATTAAAAATTATTGTATAAAAAATCGAGATGAAGCTTGTAAATATGAATTTTTTTTTAATTTCTTACATAAGAACATTTCTCTACTTTTTATAGCCTAAACAAATAAGTTGAATACTTTCTATTTTTCTTGAGAGGTTTTCTTTTTCTTTTTTACATGCGATGAAGAGGCCCAATACAATTAAGAGTCATCCACATCCTGCGAGCATGGAGGCATTGCAAGAAATGATTGCCAAATTGTGAATTGAGTAATCTTTAGTAATTAATTTTTAGATGTTTTTGAAACTATATTATTGTCCTGAAATTTGTCCTAAGTTCGATATTTCCTGAATTATTGAAATATTAGACTAGTTCTGCGGCAATGAGAGTGAGGCCCTTGCAGGCCTCATGGATCACTTGGGTAATACGTCTGAGATTGAGAAGGAAATCTTTTTTATCAGTATGCGATGAAATAAATATAAAAATCTTATAGACTAATTGTATATTAGCCTATAAGATTTTCTTTTTAAAGTAATAATAAATTGAATTTTTAAAAAACTATTGTCTATATTTCACTCCCCTCCAAATCATTGGCATCATTGATGAATCAAAGGTTTTGAATTTTGAAGTTACAATCTTTGTTGAGGTGTATTCATTTCCTCTATAGGTCAAAGTTCGCATTAATGGAAGTCGAAGTCGAATGTAAATTAGCTTTTTATGTGATGAGATACTTTCTTGAATTTACATACATATTTTTTGGTGATGTAACACTATGTACATTTTTTTTTCTTCCAATCTACTTTACGTAGTTAATAAGTTCCACTCGATACATAAAACATCTAATTCTTTAATTTTATCTTTATAAACCTGATTGATAATTTTGTAATAAAAAATCTTTTTCTTGATGGGTTTTTTTATTTTTTCAGAAGCTTGAGAATTTCTTTGTAGAAGAATTATTGGATTTTGCCTTGATTTTCCCGCACTTTTTCCCGCAGTTTTACTATTGAATTTTTCCCGCATATTTTCCCGCAACTTTATTTTTGCGTTTTTTTAGATTCTAAGACTCAATTCATAGCAATTAAAAAGGAGGCCTTACAGCCTCCACGGATCAATTGGGTAATAAGGCTGACCTGACCCCATCTCCTAAAAGATCAAGCAGCAACAGGGGCTGTTTGACGGGAGAAACTAACGATGTTGTTAGCAGTTATGGTTTTGCTCTGACCGAGCAGGTTTCAGTCACTCGCCTGATACCCCGTCGAAGCCATTGCAGCCCCGTTTATGGAGCTGAGCGGAATCGAACCGCTGTCCGAGATACTGGTGTGAATCACCTAGTCCATTAGAAAATAGACATATATATTCTGACAGATCTTTTGGAATTAATCGATTAGTGTTTAAAGAACTTTTTTATCCTTTTTTAACAAATAAAAGTAATGAAACTTGTTGCATCTATTTCACAAGGTCTTGAAAAAGAGGGTGCAAAAGAGTTGATAGAACTTGGAGCTAAATCAGTTAAAGCTTCAAGGCGGCATATATCATTTGAAGCTGATATGGCTTGTTTATACAGAATACATTTGAGGACTCGCTTGTCTTTTAGATTTTTAAGAGAAATTTGTAGATTTTCTTGTCATGGCCCTAATGAACTTTATAGCGGTCTTCAAAGTTCAATTGATTGGGAAAACTGGCTTCAACCTAAACAAAGTTTTCGAGTAGATGTAACTGGATTTGGAGAAGGATTATCGCATACTCATTTCACTGCTTTGCAGGTGAAAAATGCAATTATTGATTTACAAAGAGAACTATGGGGATTGCGTTCAAGCATTGATTTGAACAATCCAGATATTTGTTTTCATTTGCACTTATCAAATCATCAAGCCGTTTTGAGCGTTGATGGTAGTAACTCGAGTCTTCACAAAAGAGGGTATAGACCAGCGGTTGGAATAGCTCCGATTAAGGAGACCTTGGCTGCAGGGTTGATGCGAATGACTAAGTGGGATGGAACTAATAATTTGGTAGATCCATTATGTGGTTCTGGAACATTTTTGATTGAAGCAGTGAGCATGTTGCTTGGAATTGCACCTGGTATGGATAGACAATTTCTGTTTAAGAATTGGCCGGATTTTAATATATCTATTTGGGATAAAGAATTAAAAATGGCACAGAAGATAAAACCTTTAAATAAGAAGTTACCTAAGATAATCGGCTGTGAAGTTGATGAAATGATTGCTCACTCTGCTAGTGAAAACATTAGGAAAGCGGGATTAGAAAATTATATAGAAATAATCAACTCTCCTTTTCAAGAATTTCAATTACCGGCTGGATTAGGATTTTTAATTTGTAATCCTCCTTATGGGAAAAGAATAGGAGATGAAAATGAATTACCTAATCTCTATAAAAAATTAGGTGAATATTGTAAACAACATGCCTCTGGATGGGATCTTTGGTTACTTAATGGGAATCCAAAATTAAGTAAATGTTTAGGGATGAAAGCAAGTCGTCGTTTTCAAGTAAATAATGGTTCAATCGATTGTCGATGGTTGAATTATAAAATTAGGTAATTTAGTTTTTCCCTAAAACAGCTCTTGTAGTTTTTGCAATTCCTTCCCATGTTTCTGGAAGGTAAGGACCTTTTGCCAGATATCCTCCAATCCTTAGACTCATCCCAGCCAATGCAAGATTTATAAATACTAAAATTATAATTGTTGATTTGTTATCTATTTCTAGTAAGTTTCTAAGCCAATATCCAAGAATTAATTCAGATCCAAGTAGGGAAAATAACATCAATACCCCTCCAGTAGCTAGGAAAATCACACCACTGATTAGGCGGCGTTTTTCTTTGTCCATTTCTTGCAGCGCAATGCGCACATGCAGATCCATTACTGAACTTGCTAATGCAGTAACTCTTGCTGCAGCTCCTATTCCTTTTTTGCGTTCTGAGTTGGTCATTAATTTCTTCTGCCTCCACCAAGCAGTATGCCAAATAAAACTCCAATTCCAGCAGCAATGCCTATGGCTAAGAGGGGTCTTTCCCTGACTGGCTTTTCAATTCGTGGTCTTAGCGTACTGTTCAACTCATCTAGAAGGTCTTCAAGCTGTTTTTCGAGAGGCTCTAAAGACTCTGCTAGCCCTCTAGTTGTGTCAGTTGCTGAATGAAAAATTTCTTCTAGTTGTTCTTGCACTCCAAAACTGTTTTTCCCTGAATGTACAGATATGACATTGATTAAATCTTCGAGACTTCCTTTAGTCGCTTCTAATGTTTGTTTAGCTAAATCTGGCCATCGCTCTTGAATTTTTGGCAATAAATGATCAAACTGCTCATTGAACCACTGCTCTGGAGACTTTTCAGCAATAGCTTCTTCAGCTTCGACTGAATTTGATGATGAAGAGGGTGAGGAATTCACTGATTCCATAAACCTAAAGGTTTATTAAAGAATAGAGAGATATTGCCTTAATCGAAACCCCTTAATGGAATTCAATTTTGAAAGTTACTTCGCAATATTCCTTTTTTTGGAGTTTTAAATGTTTGAAGTCCAAAATTTCAGAAGGATATTTCGTCGTCTTTGCTTACAAATATTGCTATTCGAATACTTATAGTGCTAAACGTCATTGGTATCTCCTTATAAACCCATGGGCGTCGGAATTTCATCAATGGTTTTTGCTTCTAATACAATCCCTACTGATTTTGGCCTAGTTTTAGCTTCAATAGCAGGTGCTGGAAGCCTTCTTTTAATTGCCTTAAGGTTTGTACCTGAGGCTAAAAGCTAAAAAACTTATTGTTCAGCAATTCATATTGAGGAGATTAGATTTATCTCCTGAATGTTTTTTATGGAAATTTCCAGTTTAGGTTTTTAATATTTATCAATTGAGTAATCTTGCTGAAAAAAATGTTTATAGGTGGGTTTTGTTAAAACACATTGGATCACCAGATGACTTTAAGGGTATCCATTTTGATTTGCTTTTAGAAGATAAAGAATTTTGCAGAGCTTGGCGCTTGAGTGATATTCCGTTATTGGATGGTCCCTATGTGGATTCCGTTTGTATCGCTCCTCATAATCTTTACTGGCTTGATATTGAAGAAAAGGTTGTTTCAGGTAATAGAGGAGTTGCGACGAGAATCAATCAAGGTATTTTTTGGGAATCTTTTCCACCAGTCGAAGGTGGTTTTATAAATTTATCTCTGATATGGGACAAGCTTGAAGTGGAATTGGTAATTGATGAAAATGGTTGCAGAATTTTCAAAAAAAAACAAAATTATTTTTCTTAACCACAAGGACTTGAGTTTCTTTGATATTTCGCTAACGTCATTCATATTGTGGATGCATTCTATTGGTCCATATCAATCACGTAGATTTGTCTCATTTCAAGTCCTTCGGTGGATCGATGTCGATTCCTTTGGAAGAAGGATTTACAGTCGTTACAGGTCCAAATGGTTCAGGTAAAAGCAATATTCTGGATGGGGTTTTGTTTTGTTTAGGCCTTGCAAATAGTCGAGGCATGAGAGCGGATAGATTGCCTGACTTAGTAAATAGTGGTGTATTAAAAGCTGGCAAATCCTCGGAAACTAAAGTAACGGTAAAATTTGATCTTACTGATTGGGTGCCTGATGAAGCTGAAGATGGAATAGAACCTGTTGAGGAGGGACCTTGGATTAAGCCTGGTCAAAAAGAATGGACAGTCTCCAGAAGATTAAAAGTTATGCCAGGGGGTTCTTACTCTTCTAGTTACAGCGCAGATGGTGAGACTTGTAATTTGCAGCAATTACAAACCCAATTAAGGCGTCTCAGGATTGACCCTGAAGGTAGCAATGTTGTTATGCAGGGGGATGTTACTCGAATTGTTTCTATGAGTAATAAAGACCGTAGAGGTTTAATAGATGAACTGGCCGGTGTTGCCTTGTTTGATACTCGTATTGATCAAACTCGTTCAAAGTTGGATGATGTTTATGAAAGGCAAGAACGTTGTCGGATTGTTGAACAAGAATTGACTCTTGGGAAACAGCGATTGCAAAAAGATTGTGAGAAAGCAAGTTTATATAAAGATTTGAAAAATAAATTATTGATTGGTAGACAGCAAGAATTAGTTTTATCCTATGAAGATGCAAAAAGGAGTTTGGAGAAGTTAGATATAGATCATCAAGAATTAAAGAAAAAAGAAAAAATAGATTCAGAAAATTTAATTACTAATGAAAATGATTTGAAAAAATCTGTAGAAAAATTAGATTCTTTACAGAAAAATGTAAAGGATCTTGGTGAAGATCAATTGCTTGCAGTTCAAGCTAAACTAGCAGGTATTGAATCTCAGCATAGGGAGTTAGAAAGACAGGGACTTAATCATAAAAATGAAGGTGAAAAATTACAGGAATATAGGAGTAATCTTCTACAGAAAAAGAAAGATTATCAAACTGAATTACAAGATAGATTTAATGATATTGACCCTAAAGAAATCGAAGAAGCTGAATTAAAGTGTCAAGAAGCTGAGTCTTGGGTTGAATCTTCGAGGAGAAAGCTGTCCGATGTCGCTGGTCGTTCAGGAGCATGGATTGAGAAACATCAGAAAGCAAGAAATGATATAAAC
>CACPLK010000034.1 GCA_902634795.1 uncultured Prochlorococcus sp.
AAGACTTTTTAAAAAGTTAGAATCGAAGTCTTTTGAAGCCAAAATATTCCTGTCACTATTGATAATGCTCCTATTGATCGCATCAAGAAAGGATAAAACATTTTATTCGCTTTACTCGTTGCAAAAGATATACCTAAAACTACGCACCCCATTGCGAATACTGATCCAATTAAATATGCAAAAAGATAAGCCAACGCTCCAAACAAAGGCAATGCTAATGCAGGAATAACTGCAACCAAATGACTAGCGCCAGCGAACCCGTGCAAAACTCCTAATCCCGTTGCGGCATGAGTATGACCTGTATGAAGTTTATTTCCAGGTGAATGGAAATGAAAATGTTTATGAGGAGTTTCTTCCCCATGCTTATGCTGATGCATGTGAATATTTACTTTTAAGGAAGTCTTAATAGCTAGGAAGCCAACAATCAAAAGGCTTATACCAACAAGAAACTCTGCATAGGATGACATTAATTCAATATTTATTAAATCCTTAGCTAAGATTGCTACAAATGAAAGGATTAAAACCCCTGCTGAGTGACCAATCCCCCATGCCAACCCATTAATTAAAGCTAATCGGGGTTTTCGGATAGAGGAAGGAGCCATGGCGACCATATGATCAGCTCCGCCAACTACATGTACTGCCCCAGCGGCAAATCCGGTTAATATGCTAATGAACATGAGAATAAAAAAATATATTATTTTTCATAAAGATATTTTTATTCAAATGAATCAATTTTCTGCTCTTATTTTTTCAATATTACATCCCAGCAGTTAAATTATTTGACGAAAATTTTTTAAAAAAGAAATTTTCATCAAGATTTAGATGTTGTGACTAGTTTTTACGAAATTTGATCCTTTTGAAGTTTTCCAGACATCTCATAGGCCTCTGAACTTCCACCGTGTCCATGAGCAATACCTAATTCATGCATTTTTGCATGTTCATCGATGGTATCTCTGAGCTCCTTTGAGCCTGAACCGAATGTTGAATAAACTCCATAGGCTACTGAGCCCGCTAATAAAACAACTATTCCTCCTATGAGCATCAATAATGTTGGATCAGTAGTTGAGGTTTCCATTCGTATTAATTAATTCTCGTAATTCTACTGTATGAATTAAGACATCGAGGGCTAAAAATGGAAACTACTTAAATTGGCCTATTTTGATTTTTAATTTCTTTAATCAAAAAGGCAAAGAGTATTTATGGTCAACTCATTTTCAAAAGATTAATACTTTAGAAATAAATTGATAAGAAATTTTATAAAATAATTAAATTCCTAGTTATGTGATTAAATTATTTCACCATAAAAGAATTAATTAATACATTAATTAGAGAGTAGAATTATAAGCTAAAAGCCCGAAGAACCCCAATATCAACAGTATGCTAGCAATCCTACTAAAAGTTACAGGACCAAAATCAATTTTCATCTTAAGACCTAATTAGGACTTGCATCTTAATATAAAAAACCACAAAAAGTGAACCAGCTTAAATAGAAAGTAATTCAAAAGGTCAACAAAAATATCATTTTCACTAATTTGACCGATGGGACCAAAATCCAATCAATCTTCACTTTTTAGATTGTTAACTTCCAAATGATGCTCATAAGCATCAATCTCTTTCTCACTTTTTTTTATTTGCCCATCGAACATGACCACCCATTCTTGAGCTTTGATTTTTTGTTCTTTTTTGATATTCATAACCCAATTAAAAATTGAAGCCATCATACTTTAATGACGTGCTTTATGATTTAAAATCCCTCCAAAAAATAATTAGAATGGTAGACGTTAAGCTCTACATAACTAAAAGATATAATTAAATTGGTAAGTTGGCAAAAAAAAGATATTCTTAATTACCACAACTAAAAGATAAAAGATATGTCACCAATATTGTTCAAAGAAAATATGCCCGCTCTACAGAATAAAGACTATTTTAATTATGGAGGTCAAGGTCCACTCCCAACTCAATCATTAAATGCAATAACTTCGAGTTGGCAAACAATTCAAAACTTAGGTCCATTCACAAATAATGTTTGGCCATACATTACGAAAGAAGTCATAACTACGAAAAATCTTATAGCTGAGATTTGTGCTATTCATCCTAAAAGAATTGCATTTACCGAAAACGTCACCTCCGGTTGTGTCTTACCTTTACTAGGGCTTCCATTTTCTGATGGTGATAATTTACTACTTAGCGATTGTGAACATCCTGGGATAGTCGCAGCATGTAAAGAGTTAGCTCGAAAGAAGAATCTAACAATCGTCATACTACCCGTATCAAAATTATGTAATGGTAATGACAAGAAAGATGAGACGTATAAACAAGTACTCAAATTGATAGATAAATATCTCCAAAAAAACACTAAGCTCGTTGTTATCTCACATCTTCTTTGGAATACAGGACAAATTATGCCAATTGAACTTATTTCAAAAAGACTTAAAGAGCATTCAAGTAAACCTTATTTATTAGTTGATGCTGCCCAAAGTTTTTGTCATATCCCAATCAAAGGTGCTTGTAACAATGCGGACATATATGCGTTTACAGGACATAAATGGGCTTACGGGCCTGAGGGACTGGGGGCTGTTGCTCTTTCAACAAGAGTTCTAGAAGAATCAAGCCCAACATTAATTGGTTGGAAAAGCTTAAAAACTGAAGAAGGAATACATGTGAATAATAAAAATCCTTTTCATTCTGATGGCAGACGTTTTGAGATAGCGACCTCTTGTGTCCCTCTTTTGGCTGGTCTTAGAAGCTCTCTAATAATGTTAAACAATGAAGGTCATGAGGCGGAGCGCTTTTGTAAGATTAAAAGCCTCAGCTCTATCCTGTGGGAGAAACTAAACCAGATCAAAAATATTGAACTTATTTTAGATAGTCCACCACCTTCAGGAATTGTAAGTTTTACTATTCATGGAATCAATTCTCCTGAAGAGGTTGTCAACTATTTAGGTCAAGAGAATTTATGGATAAGAGTTCTCGAAGATACTAAATGGCTTCGTGCTTGCGTTCATATCACTACAGATTTAATCGAAATAGATAACCTAGTTATTGGTCTAAGAAATTTCATCTCGAATAAAGACTTTATATAAAAATCTTTTTTAGAGATAGTGCTTTTCTAGCTTGTTCACGATCGTCAAAATAAATTGTCTGATCTTTTAGAATTTGATAATCTTCATGCCCCTTTCCTGCGATTAAAACAACATCATTTTTCTTGGCTTTTGCTATGGCCAATTGAATTGCTTTAGATCTCTCTTGCTCAAAAGAGATTTCAGAATCAAAAGTCATACCTTTTTCAATATCTTTAATAATTTCGATTGGATCTTCTTGCCGAGGATTATCAGATGTCACCACCACATAGTCTGCAAACTTAGCAGCAACTTCTCCCATCTTAGATCTTTTACCTTTATCTCTATTACCACCACAACCAAAGACACAAATTAATTTTTTTTTCGTCAATGATCTCGATGCAATTAAAGCATTTTGCAAGCCATCCGGTGTATGCGCATAATCTACTATCACTAATGGATAGCCGTCTTTGACTTTAAATCCATCCATATTTATAAGTTGCATTCTCCCTGGCACTCCAGGGAACTTTTTCAACACGGCCAAAAGATCATTCAAGGGAAATCCTCTTTGAACTAGAATTCCTACTGCTTGCAAGATATTCATTAAATTAAAATCACCGATTAGTGGTGAAAAAAAGTTTTCTGCCCCAAAGGGCGTATGCAATTTCCCCGTATAACCATCTTGCATAATTTGAAGATTACTAATATACAAATCTGGCTTTTCTCTAGTTTGAGAATTCTCTTTTAAGGAGCATGTCCAACATTTTTGGTTTAGCTCTTTTGCTAATAATGCGCCCCATTTATCGTCAATATTAACTACGGATCTAGGGCCATCATCTTCTATTAAATGTGATCGAAACAAACTAGCTTTAGCTTCAAAATAAGATTCCATTGAATCGTGATAATCTAAATGGTCTCTTGAAAGATTTGTAAATATTGCCCCACTAAAATAACAACCAGCAACTCTATTCTGAGACAAAGCATGTGAACTTACTTCCATCGCTGCATATTCAACGCCTGCTCTAACTGCTTTACTAAGTTGCGCCTGCAAAGGGACCGCAAAAGTAGTTGTATATTTTGAAGTCTCCTCATGGTTAGGCCATCGATTAATTAATGTTCCAAACAGGGCGGAAGGATGGCCAAGCGAAGCAGTCAAAAATTCAATTAAAAATGATGTGGTCGTTTTACCGTTAGTACCAGTGACGCCTATCAAACAAATCTCACTAGATGGTTTACCCCAAAAATTTGAAGCTAATTTACCCATAAATAGTGATACAGGGTCCGGAATAATAACTACGGGATCTTCATTAGTTGGTGGATTTAAAAGAGAAGCATTTTTACTAATAATGGCCGCACAAGCACCTCTCTCAATTGCTTTTGCCCAATAGGTCCCTCCATCAACTTTTTCACCTTCTAAACCTAAGAACAAATCACCTTTTTCGATTTTTCTAGAATCACATGAAAGATTTTTTACTTCTGGATTAGCTAACCCTTGAGGGACTTGAAAATCAATTGCTTTCAATAAAGTGTGTAGATAACGCGACAAAACAAACCTCTGACGATGAAAAATCAATGAAGGATCATTTCAAGTATAAAAAGATCTGCATAATTTTCACCACACAATAACTCTACTTACGATTCAGTAATTAAAAAAGATTTTAGTTATTAAAAAAATAAATTATGTTTTTCTCTTTGAATTCAATAAACTAACTAAATAAGAACAGGAATTGAATATTTTCTTAAGATGTTTCGTACAAAATATTCAAATTCTTTTGTATCCAAGATAAAAGCATGTCTTCCTTTAAACGTGGAGAAACCCGGGGTAATTCAATCTTTTTCAATAATATAGTTGAGTCAAGAACTATTACTGGAACAACATTTGTATACTTCATTTTTATATCTAAAGATACTTTATTGCTATCTATATCTACAATGGAAAGTACAATAGAAGGGTTAAAGTTATCTAGACATATCTTAGATAATTTTTTTTCAAGTGTTTGACATAAGCAACACCCTTTACGTGAATATAAAATCAATACCTCTGAGTTCATTTTTCTGGAACTGGGTCACACCCACAAGGAGTAAAAGGATGACATTTGCTTAACCTTTTCAAAGTCAGCCAACCACCTCTCCAAGGACCATGTTTATTAACGGCTTCTATCCCATAAGCACTGCAGCTAGGGATGAATCGACAACTCGGTCCAAACAATGGTGAAATCCATTTCTGATAAAAGGAAATTAAACTAATAAAAACAAGTGCAATGGCTTTATTGATCTTTTTAAGCATCTTTAGATAGAATAATGGACTGGTTAATAAGGGGGCAATGGATTACTTCCAGATTACCCTTACCAGTGAACATTTTCTAAATTAAACCCCTATGTCTAGATACCGCGGACCTCGCTTGAGGATCACGCGACGCTTGGGAGATCTACCTGGTCTCACCCGGAAGGCCGCAAAAAGGTCTCATCCTCCTGGTCAGCACGGCCAAGCCCGTCGCAAGCGCTCTGA
Organism: uncultured Prochlorococcus sp.; assembly: GCA_902634795.1. Taxonomy (GTDB): domain Bacteria; phylum Cyanobacteriota; class Cyanobacteriia; order PCC-6307; family Cyanobiaceae; genus Prochlorococcus_B. Next base: position 5,569 of record CACPLK010000034.1, read on the forward strand.
ATACGCGATCCGACTCGAAGAAAAGCAAAAACTTCGATTCAACTATGGTATTTCTGAACGCCAGCTTGTTCGCTATGTAAAGAAAGCTCGTGCGCAGGAGGGTTCCACAGGAACAAATCTCTTAAAGCTTCTGGAGAATAGGCTTGATAATGTTTGTTTTAGACTTGGATTTGGACCTACCATCCCAGGTGCAAGACAGTTGGTAAACCATGGACATGTAACTGTTAATGGCAAGATCACTGATATTGCAAGTTACCAATGCAAGGCTGGAGATGTTATTGCTATTAGAGATAACAAAGCTAGTAAGCAATTGGCTCAAGCCAACTTAGAATTCCCAGGTCTTGCGAATGTTCCTCCACACCTTGAGCTTGATAAAACCAAACTCTCGGCAAAGATATCTGCAAAGACAGATAGGGAATGGGTTGCTATTGAAATTAATGAATTATTAGTTGTTGAGTATTACTCAAGAAAAGTTTAGAACTACTCAATTACTGGCTTTTCTTTACCTCAGTCCAACTTTAGTCAAACTCTTGCTGCGCTCCTTTCAGTACAGCAAGAGTTTTTTCATGCCGAATATTGCAGAGAAATCAAAATTTTTCAGAGGGAAAGGCGATGTCTTGTCTTTCAAAAGAGTTCCTGATGTTTTCTTATATCGTGAACTAATCCCAGGAACTAAAAAGTAAATATATAAAGTTATTGAAGCCAACACATTAGAAGCTGCCATTGATAAGTCACTCTATGCATATAACACATTAAGAAGCACTTACATTTGTCATTTGATTTTGCAAGGCAAGAATGTTTATGACGTCGCCAGGTTTACGGGGTATAGCATTGCAGTTTGCGAAAGATATTACACAAAGTTAGACAAGGGTAGAAAATCGAAGGAGCTAACAGAAATTAAATATGGAATCAAAGGACGAAGAAAGACTATTATAGGTAGCTATCTAGAGGATTAAAAAAATAAACTCATATGTTTCACTTGCACTAAAACCTAGTCAACAAGTAAATTTTTCCCAGATACCCTCTGATTCTTTAATCAATTCAATCGCATCTTCCTTTCCAAGAGTCTTATGAACATCTCTCATTAGCTGTATATATCTCAGTCTTAGTTCTCCCATTTCTATTTCTCGGTCTAATTCACTTAAAGAAGCCTGGTTCTTATATGGTGCATGAGAGAAATTAAGGGTGGCGTTGTGGTGACTCATTGTTCTAGATTTCAATAACTATTTAGCGAGAAGAGGAAGACTGGCTTCCGATAGAACAGTCTTCCTATCTCTCGTTGGTGCTGATCCCAACGTTTAAATATTATGGCTAAGTGATTTTACGATTGCTTTGATTGTCTAGTACGGTTTTCCTTGTTGAAATCTGGAACGTATAGCGTTGCAGCTTTAAGACCTTCTGGATAGACATTCAAACAGGTAGTCCATTCACAGAATTCTTGGCTAACAGCGTAGCTATCTTCGTACCTCTTGAGGCTATCGAGATAAGAAACCCGCTGAGCAGCCCATGCAATAGTAATACGTTGACTTAAGTTCATATGGCTAACTTATTTAAACCTTGAAAGGACTGTGGTTATAGCTTGTTAAATAAATATGGAGAAACCAACTAACAAAAAGACAACCTTTCATAGGAAAGATCTGGAATATAGCCTTGCTGTTGTCTTAAATAAATCCCGCCTTAAAGAATGGAGGAGGAGATGCAAATAGTCAAGTGAAAAGGTAGTCATTCACTCGGGAAAGAACATCACGTGGTATTGCTTCCGCCATACATACATCACCATACGTTTATCAGCAGGCGTTCCACTACCAACAGTGCAGCCAATACAGATACCTAGATGAAATATATCCAAGAGCATTACTTCCATTACAGAGCTGATGAGTCCACTTAGATCCTTGGTAAGGTAGAAAGATCAAGCCAGCAGTGGAAAGTTTGAGATGGATTGGATCAAGTTAGATTCACAATCACAATGCCAAAGAACAAACTCAACTCCGAACAACGTTTTATTAGGAATCTCCTTATTGGATTTTTCTCAGCATTATTTATTGTCTTTGTATTAGCGATGATTGCGCTCTTCCGGACACTGACTACTTATCCAAGTGCTTCTAATCTGCCAACAGTCACCATACAAAATTGCTACGACGGAGATACTTGCACGACTACACAAGGAGAAAAGATCAGACTTGCGTGTATTAATACTCCTGAATTAAGAGGCAAGAAGGCTAATCCAATACCTGCAAAAGCAGCAAGAGATTATCTAAATGATTTAGTTGCTGGATCAACAGTCACAATCAAGCGGATTACTGAAGATCGATATGGAAGAACTGTCGCTGAATTATCGAAAGGTACTATGAATATTCAAGAAGACTTAGTTGAAAAAGGCTTGGCGAGTATCTATGAAAGATATTCAAGTCAATGTGAGTGGAGCAAGAATAAAGTATGAAAGTCCGTAATACTGCGATTGCAATAGGAATTG
>CACPLK010000035.1 GCA_902634795.1 uncultured Prochlorococcus sp.
TTCTCATCAGTAAGCCTATTCTTATATCCTTCTAGGGTAGTAAATGTTTTTGAACCAGATTTTACCAACTCGTTATTCTCTTCATTATCTTCAACAGGAACTTTTGTTGTTGAATATAAAATTATATCTTTTACTTGCTCGGCAAATTTCTCATCTTCCATAGCTCCAATTTTTATAAAGGGGGCTATTGAGTCCCATATGTCAGCATAAAATTGGGTTTCATCCTTCTTTAATGTTTTAAGCTTATCGGCTAATTTCTTAGCAATAAAGTTACCTATAGATTTAACTCTTCTGTCTGATTGTAATGCGCTTCTACTAACATTTAAGGGAATGTCTGGTGAATCTATAACACCCCTCAACGGTAATAGATATCTAGGAACTATCTCTTTAATTGAGTCACTAACAAAGACCTGATTACAGAAAAGTTTTATTTCACCACTTTCCCAATCTGCTCTTCCACTTATCTTTGGAAAATATAATATTCCTTGTAAATTATATGGATAGTCAGTATTTAGGTGAACCCATAAGAGAGGATCTCCCTGAAAGGGATAGAGATATTTATAGAGTTCAATATAATCTTCATCTTTAAGATTTTGTTTGCTTTCTCTCCATGGTGGATTCATTTTATTGATAACTTCTTCTTCAAGTGAGATTTCAATAGGCATGAAATCACAATATTTTTTAATTAATGTCTTAATTCTGCTTGGTTCTATATATTCAATTTCTTCTTCCATTAAATGTAAAATTATATCTGTACCTATCTCTTCTTTGTCTGATTCATCAAGTGTATATTGAGGCGATCCATTGCATTTCCATTGAATAGCTTGTGAGTCATTCTTTGCTGATTTGGTTATTATTTCAACTTCTTCTGCAACCATAAAACTTGAGTAAAAACCGAGTCCAAAATGACCTATAAAACCATCATCAGGTTGCTTATATTTTTCAAGAAATTCTTCTGCGCTTGAGAAAGCTACTTGATTAATATATTTCTTAATTTCATCACTAGTCATTCCTATTCCATTGTCACTAATGGTCAATGTCTTATGCTCTCTATCAATCGAAATTTTTATTTTTTCATCGTCAGCAGCGACACAATCTCCTGCAAAGGCGGCCATTTTCCTTTTCTTGATTGCATCTACGGAGTTACTTATAAGCTCTCTAATAAATATCTCATGATCTGAGTAAACTGCTTTTTTTATTATTGGAAATATATTTTCTGTGTGAATTAGAATAGTTCCTTCTTCTTTAACGGGCATGTCTTGTCTAAATTTTTATTATCATAGCGATACAAATTTCTATTTAGGCGTTAAATGCAAAAGTGTTATTGATTACAGGTCAATAGTTTTCAATCCCTGACAATTATTAAAAATTTAAGGCTAATTTATATCAATCTATCCATTCTATTTTATTACATCTGTTAGATTTTAAGAGTTGATCTGTTTCATCATTTGTCTTTAAAGGTTCATGTGAAATTACTGCAATAATCCCCTTTCTATGCAATTCCTTTTGTTGTTTTAATGCTTTATACAAATTTGCACTTTGCTTATATGCGATTAAAACTTTTACATTATTAACAAGTTTATCTTTGCTTGTGGAGACTAATTCTCTTACTTTATCAACGCTAATACTAAAACCAATTCCATAGCAATTTTTGGGGCTTGAACTAAATTTTTTAACTAAATCATCATATCTACCTCCTTTAGCAATGATAACTGGGGCACTTGGGGATGATGAAACAAGTGAAAAGGTTAAACCACTATATAACTTATATTTAGTCCCTAATGTAGGGTCTAGTTGCACTTCTATCCCCTTCTCTTTCGCTAATGGTTCAATAATAGTAAATAACTCCTTTAGGTTCTCAATATAAGAACTCGATCCATAGATATTTTTTAGATCAGTTAATATTTTTTCTGGTTTTCCTCTCATATTCAAGATCTTATTTATAAAACTTCTTTGTTCATCTTTTATATCAAGTTTACTCAATGCTATGTAATCAAGATCGCAGAGAATATTTTTTATTTCGTCTATTCTGGTTGAATCAAATGAGCTTAAAATAAGTTCCAATAGATATGTATTACCAATAAGCAATGTCATTTTATATTCCTTATCAATTTCAATTATTTTTAATGATTCAATCAGTAGAGATAGAAGTTCTATCTCTGCATTAATAGCTTTAGTTCCTATCAATTCTACTCCGCTTTGGAATGACTCCTCGATATCAATACCACCATCAATGCTTTGATTGCATTTAAATGAAGTACCTGTAGACCAAAAACGAAGTGGCCTTTCATATTCATTAAATCTAGTTGAAGCAGCACGAACAATTGATGCTGTTATTTCAGGTCTTAATCCTAAAGGTTCATCAGAAACGATTTTTAGTATTTCATTGTTCGAAATTCCACCAGCTGCCATAAGTGTGTCTAGACGTTCAATATGTGGCGGTGATATTCGCTCATAACCCCATAACTGATATAAAGATGAAAGTTTTGATGCGATAAGATGGTTTTTTCTTACTTGCTGAGGATTTAAGTCACGCGCACCCGAGGCAGGTTGCAATGTCATTATTTGAATCTTTTTATTACTTAAGGATCACATAAATTAGGACTATTTTCCACCATAAGAGTTAGGCGTTAATGGTCTAATTTTATCAAGTTCTTTTATGAGCTCATTGTGTATCTGTGGATTACAAGCAAGAATTCTACCGGTGTTGAGATCAAAATCTCCTGAGGGATAGCTGGAAACCATTCCACCTGCCATTTCAACTAGTGGTACTCCTGCTGCCATGTCCCATTTTGCAAGTCCGCGTTCCCAGTAACCATCCACTTTGCCAGATGCTACAAATGCTAGATCTACTGCGGCTGCTCCTCCTCTTCTTACTCCATGGGTTCGATGAGTTAGCCAACAAAATTCTGAATAATTATTATCTAATACATCTCGTCTGTCATATGCGAAACCAGTAACCAGGAGTGAATCAGATAATGAATTTGTGTCAGTGACATTTATTCTTTCGCCATTACAAAATGACCCATGCTGTGGACATGCATAATAAATTTCATTTAAAGAAGGTACTGATATTGCTCCCAAAATTGGATTGCTATTCCAAATTAAACCTATTGAAGTTGCAAAAAATGGATATCCATGGGCATAGTTTGTTGTCCCATCAAGAGGGTCTATACACCATTTTAATTCTCCATCTTTTAACTTATATCCACTTTCTTCAGCAAGAATAGAAATGTAAGGAGTCTCTTTTTCTAAATAATCTATTATTAATTTTTCACATTCTATATCTGCATTAGTGACAAGATCGCCAGCAGTTCCCTTACATTTTATCGTTTTAATCCTTCCATAATTATTCATTAGAGATGCTCCCCCTTTTTCTGCCGCCTGCTTGGCAATTTCTAATAATTTATTAATTTCATCTTTACCTAGACCTGCATTCAAAGCAGCGGTTTTACAAGATGGTATAACCATGGCTATTATTTTTATTAATATTAATCGCCTACTATTGGAAGATTCTATTTATCTTTAAATCAATTTATTCTCATTAATAATTAATGTTTAATTCAACTTGTTTAGTATGAAAGTATTTAATAAATAAATCCGATAGTTAAATTTTTAACAAGACCTCTCTTGTGGTATATATTTAAATTCAGCAATTGGAAGACATTTTATTGCTGATTTCAAGGAGAGGTGGCCGAGTGGTTGAAGGCGCAGCACTGGAAATGCTGTATAGGGGCAACCCTATCGAGGGTTCGAATCCCTCTCTCTCCGTCTCGCAAGGTAACTTTTAATAAAAAAGCTTTAGTGTTTATCCAAATTTTCCAGAGATATAGTCTTGCGTAGATTTTTGCTTTGGTGAATTGAACATCTTTTTTGTTTTATCAAACTCAACTAAAAATCCAATTTTTCCACCTAAATCCTTATCTTTTTTCTCTGTGTTGAAAAAAGCTGTGTAATCACTAACTCTATTGGCTTGTTGCATATTGTGCGTAACAATAATGATTGTAAAATTCTTCTTTAATTCATGAATTGTCTCTTCAATTTTTAATGTAGATAATGGATCAAGTGCTGAGCATGGCTCATCCATTAAGATCACATCAGGTTCAATAGCAATTGTCCTTGCTATGCATAATCTTTGTTGTTGACCACCAGATAATGAATAACCACTTTCGTTTAATTTATCCTTGCACTCATCCCAAACGGCTGCCTTTGTAAGAGATTCTTCTACTAATTGATCCATATTACCTTTATATCCATTAACTCTTGCACCAAAGGCAATATTTTCGTAAATACTTTTAGGAAAAGGATTGGGTTGTTGAAAAACCATTCCAATTCTCCTTCTAACTTCAACTGGATCTATATCCTCTGCATATATATCTATCCCTTCAAAAATAACACTGCCTGATAATTTGCAACCTTCTATTAAATCGTTCATTCGGTTGATTGCTCTGATGACGGTTGATTTACCGCAACCTGATGGACCAATAAAAGATGTAACTTGATTCTTTTCAATATCACAAAAAACATTTTTAACTGCAACTGAATTGCCATATGTAATTGATACATTATCAAGTGAGACTGAAGATGTAGATTTTGTATTTTTTTTATTCATTAGCTTATTTTATTATTTGTTTTGTCGATAATTATACTTTATTTTTTGAAAAAGCACCAAGTGTGCCTATCCATCTTGAAAGGATATTAAGACTTAAAAGTACAATAACTAATATGAATGATGCTGCCCAAGCTAGTTGGTTTTGAGCTTCATATGGTTCAAGAGCGAAATTGTAAATTAACACTGACAATGAACCCATTTCATAGAAAAGATCATCAAAACTTGTAATGTAGTAACGTGAGAAAAGAGCTGTAAAGATTAATGGCGCTGTTTCTCCTGCGGCCCTAGCGAGTGCTAATAATACGCCTGTAGAAATTGAACTAAATGCAGCTGGTAATGTGATATTTGTTATCATTGTGAATTTTGAGGCACCAACTCCAAATGCAGCTCTTCTCATGTCATTTGGAACTAATTTAAGTGCTTCATCAGTAGTTTTAATTATTGTTGGAAGCATTAAAATTGAAAGTGATATTCCGCCTGCAATACCGCTGAACATTGATCCAAATAATATTTTGGTAGAGACAATAATTGCATATATAAATACACCAGCAATTATAGAAGGAACCCCTGCAAGTACATTTGATCCAAACCTTATAAATTTTGCAAAATTTCCTGATTTTGAATATTCAGCAAGATATATTCCACCTCCTACACCAACAGGTATTGATATTATTGAGGCAATAACTGCCATTATAAAAGTTCCAGTTATTGCTGGTCCTATTCCTCCTGCTGATAGAAGATCATCTCCGGGTGGCTCTGGTTCAAGTATTAAAGTTTCTATGTTTATATAACTTCCACCTTTTATTAATACATAGCTTATGACTAATATTAAAGGAAGTACAGAAATGATCGCAAAAAGAGCAGAAATAATAGTTAAGGCTTTGTTCCCAATATTTCTTGTTAGAGAAGGATTGTAAGTTAGAGATTTTTGTGAAGAGTAATTCATTTATTGATATTTTAAGCTTAATTTTTTTACAATCCACTGGGCAAATACATTAACCAATAAGGTTAATATCATTAGAATTAATGCTGCATACATTAGAGAAGAGACTTGACTTCCATCTGCTTCACCAAATTGATTAGCAAGCATGGATGAAATTGTATATGAAGGAGCAAATATTGACCAACTAAAGTTATTTGAATTGCCAATAATCATAGTAACTGCCATTGTCTCACCCATAGCTCTTCCTAGAGCAAGTAAAACTCCTCCTGTTATCCCAGAAATTGAGGCTGGAATAATAACTTTAAAAATAGTAGTCCATCTTGACGCTCCAATTCCATAGGCAGCTTGCCTAAGTTTAGATGGAACTTGTTTTAGAGAATCTTTTGAAATCGATGTAATTATAGGTAGTATCATTACCACAAGTATTAATATTGCTGGCATCATTCCAGCGCCCAAAGGTTGGGTGCTGAAAAATGGGATAAATCCAAATAGTTCGTAGATTATGTTCAAAAATGGTCTAATAAAAGGTTCCATAATAAATACTGCCCATAGTCCTAAAACTACTGATGGAATAGCAGCTAAAAGTTCAACCATTATCCCAATTACATTTCTTATATATTCGGGAATTATATTTTCAGTTATAAATATTGCAGTGCCGACTCCCAATGGAATGGCAATTAATAATGAAGCAATCGATGTAAAAAGGGTTCCATAAATAGCTGTGAATGCACCGTACTCATCTGTAACTGGATTCCATGCAGAGCTAAAAAGAAACCTCAGTCCATATCTTGAAATTGATTCAGTAGATTCATAGTAAACGACTGCAAATATGGAAAAAAGCACTACGGCTACCATTGAAGCCATGGCAACAACAATATTTTTAAAACCAACATCTACCAACCTCTCTGAAGTTGGTCTTGTTCTCAGTGAAAATTTCGATGTACTTGCTTTGTCCACGCGCAAAAGCAATTTACATTATGAATCTATATCTAATTTCAAATTTTTCACTAAGAGAGGGTTAATGTTTGGCTTTAAGTGTTGAAGGGTACATAATAAGTATTGAATACCCTTAAATGCTAGTTACTGTGGGGCTTAAATAAGTATTGCCATGGGGAGAATAGTTGGCATTGACTTGGGAACGACTAATTCCGTTGTAGCGGTGTTGGAGGCTGGTAGGCCTGTTGTTATTGCTAGTGCTGAAGGTGCTAGAACTACGCCATCAGTTGTAGGCTTTACTAAGGAATCTGAATTGTTAGTAGGTCAACTTGCTAGAAGGCAATTAGTTCTTAATCCTAAAAACACTTTCTCTAATTTAAAAAGATTTGTTGGCAGAGCATGGGATGAGCTTGAAGAAACAAGCCTCTCAGTCCCTTATAGCGTCCGCTCAAATGATCAGGGAAATGTTCGAATTACCTCTCCCATAACAAAAAGAGAGTATGCACCTGAAGAATTGATTGGAAATATTATTAGGAAGTTAATTGATGACGCTGAAACTTATTTAGGAGAAAACGTTGATGCTGCTGTAATCACTGTTCCCGCTTATTTTAACGATTCACAAAGACAAGCCACCCGAGATGCTGCAATTTTGGCTGGCATATCTGTTGAAAGGATTCTAAATGAACCAACTTCTGCGGCTCTTGCTTATGGATTTGATAAAAGCTCTTCTAGAAAAGTTTTGGTTTTTGATTTAGGTGGTGGCACATTTGATGTGTCTTTAATGTCCATTTCCAATGGTGTTTTTGATGTAAAGGCAACTTCAGGTGATACACAATTGGG
>CACPLK010000036.1 GCA_902634795.1 uncultured Prochlorococcus sp.
CAAATCACAAGAAGCAGAATTAGCACAACGAAAAGCAATTAAAATTAAACCTGATTTCGATATTGCGCATTACAATCTGGGAATCATATTGCATGATCTTGGCAAATTAAAAGAAGCAGAAATTAGTTTTTCCAAGGCAATTGAGTTGAATCCAGATAATAATTCTGCATTACTTAGAAGAGCAAAATTGTTTTTTGATAATGAAGAATTTTATAAAGCATTAAAAGATTCAGATTCATGCAATACAAAATTCTCAAGAGCATTCTCTTTAGAAATACTGTATGCATTAGGAAGGATTGAAGAGATTTATGAAAGAATTGAGAAAACTTCAAAATTGGATGAAAAAAATATAAGATTGGCAGCATTTTCTTCGTTTATATCAGAACAGAAAACGAAAGATACCGCCAATCATTTTTGTCGAAATCCTCTTTCATTTTTATATTTCTCGAACATCAAAAATCACACTAAAGACCTGAATCCATTCATAAAAGAAATAATTAATGAATTAAGAAACTTTCCAACCATTTGGGAGCCTACCAGGAAGGCAACTCATGGGGGCTTTCAAACTCCAACTAATATAAATTTATTTTCCAACTCATCTGAAAATATTTCACATCTTAAATCAATAATTTTAAATGAATTAAATTTATATTATTTAAAATTCAAAAAAGAATCTTGCACCTATATTCAAAAATGGCCGTCCAAAAATAATTTAACAGCGTGGCATGTAGTTCTTAAAAAGCAAGGGTATCAGAGTGCACATATACATCCTGCTGGATGGCTGAGTGGAGTAATTTATTTGAAGGTTGTTCCTCCACTGGAGAAGGATGAAGGTGCAATTGAATTCAGTTTAAATGGGCCGAATTTTTCCAATATCAACTCTCCAAAATTAATTCATCATCCAGAAGCAGGAGACATAGTCTTCTTCCCTTCTTCTCTTCACCATAGGACTATACCTTTTTCGACAGATACAGATCGAATAGTTATGGCTTTTGACTTGATACCAGATTGATTACTAGATCTTTCTAAATCGATAGTTAAGTGAGGAATCAGCAGCTAATCCAGCAAGTAAAATTATTTGTCTAGCGCAGGCAGCAACCCCGCTTGATTGGTTATGCAGTAGTCCTTTTTGCATCCCTTGTTCGAGAGTTACGATCAGTTTTGCCACCATTTGTGGGCGTTCAATATTGATCTCATCGAAGTCCTTAACGATCAAACTCATTCCAGCAGAAAAGATTCGGCGGGCTTGTCTTCTTCTTAATCCATATATTTCGGCTACTTGGGATTTTCATGAGAATGCTGCCATCATTGAAAATTGTGATTTGATTATTACTTGTGATACTTCAATTGCTCATTTAACTGGAGGAATGGGAAAAAAAGTTTTGTTACTGCTCAAAGATATCCCTTTTTGGACGTGGGGACTAAAAAAAGAAACGATATTTTGGTATCCATCAATGAGATTATTCAGACACAAAGAACGAGACAATTGGTATGAACTAATGGAACGAGTATCAAATCAACTAAACGAAGAAGTGTACAAATTAAATAATCACTAGAAATTAGACATTAGTGTTTCTCCCTCTCAATAGTTACCACCCCAAATCCTCCTTGTAATCCCTTTCCCTGACTCAACTATTTTTTATACAATTCTCGCGTGAAACGCGTGTAAAACGCATAGGAGACATATCTGGCCTCTAATATTCTTGTTTTAGACATTCATATAGAGATTACGAAAATCATATTACATCCTGTTTCCATTCGGTGATTTTGTCCCCTTGTCCTATGTTCTCTACGTAGAGAAACAATAAAAACCTACGTTTTCAAGTAATATATAAAATATAGATTAAACATACAAAATTACTTAAGCTAAAGGAATACTCGCATTGATAGTTTTTTAGACTTGGAACCAAATACAGAAATAGCTCAATCCCTCTTTAAACAAAATAAATATCAAGAGGCAATTGATACTTGTAATCAAATTTTATCAACTGATAGCAAATCAATAGAAGCTTTAAAATTATTAGCAAAATCTCTTTTAGCAACTAGAAAGATAGATGATGCGCGTTTATATTTCAATAAAGCACTAAATCTTAAACCTGATGATTATGAATCAATTAAAGATCTAGGGAACACATATCAAGCTATTGGCGATATTAATAATGCTAAAAAGTATTATCGGAAGGCAATAGAGATTAATAGTTCTTACGCCCCTGCCTTAACAAATCTTGGAAGTATTGAACTCAATACAGATAACAAACAAGAAGCATTAACTTTATTAACCAAAGCGACTAACGCTGATCCTAAACTAGTTCAGGCTTGGAGCAACCTTGCGAATGGCTATTATCAACTAGGAAAGACACAAGAAGCAGAAGTCTCCGTACGCAAGGCTATTGAACTCAATCCCAATCTCTTTAACTCTCATTTCATATTAGGCAACATCCTCCTTCAGCAAAAGAAACTTCAAGAAGCAGAACAATCTTTTCGTAAAGCTATCGAACTTAATCCTAATTTCTTTCAAGCTTATCTAAACTTTGGAGCAGTTTTATGCGAGCTTGGACAACTACAAGAAGCAGAAGTCTCCGTACGCAAGGCTATTGAACTCAATCCCAATCTCTTTAACTCTCATTTCATATTAGGCAACATCCTCCTTCAGCAAAAGAAACTTCAAGAAGCAGAACAATCTTTTCGTAAAGCTATCGAACTTAATCCTAATTTCTCTGAGGCTTATTACAGTTTGGGGAATGCATTGAGAGATAATGAAAGATTAGAGGAGGCAGCAATTAGCTTCAAAAAGGCAATAAAATTAAAATTCGGATTTGTTCAAGCGTACAATTCGCTAGCTTATATTCAAGAAAAATTAGGTCAAAAAAAAGAAGCAGAAGAAAGTTATAATAAAGTCTTACATTTAAAATCAATCAATAATTCAAACTTTGAATCTAAAAAAAAGGATCAAAATAAAATATTAAAGAAGGCGAGTCAAATCGAATATCCGACTTTGTATAGACCAGGCATGGGTACAGAAAATGTAGGAGCTTTTCTAAAATCTATGGTAATGATGTTAAGACCAAAGAGAGTTTTGGAAATTGGCGCAGGCTATACAACTCCTTTTTTACTTGAAGCATTGATCAATAATGAAAGAGTTTTTGATGATGGAAATCTCAAGGAGTCGTACTTCCACAACTATGTTTATAACCCAAAATTAATAATTATAGATAATCAATCTTTAGGTGAATTAAAAACTGTTGAAGGTATGGAAGAGATAATAAATTCTGAATATACGGAGTTTGTCGAAGGAAATTTTGAAGGTAAGGGAGAAGAATTATTTAAAAAATATGGTCATTTCGATTTCGTTTGGTTTGACTGTGGAGGACCCAAAGAATACTCAAGCTTTATTAAGGAATACTGGGATTTTTGTTCAAGTTATTTATTCTTTCATTTTACTTATTTAGACGGGAAGCCAAATATTAACCTCAAAATAATTCGAGATTTGATCAAAGGGAATCCCATTATGCTCGACATAGTTGAACCACACAAGAAGCGGCAAGGCAGCATAACAATAGTACAAAAAAATATAAAGAAATAGTAATTCAAGGATCTTGAACTACCAAGCTATAGACGAATATATCATTCCCACTCAATAGTCAATCGCAAAATAGCACCCCTAAACCCCAGTTATGCCAATGTATTTTACCTTTAAATATAGCACGTGAAACCATAAAAATCAAATTATCACTGGAAAGTAGACGTTCCCGCTACTCCCACTCAATAGCACCTCTAAAAATATTAAATTAAGGATCCCCTGTTAAAAATGAAGAAATCATAGCATTTGATAATGTTGAAATCCTGTGTGAAACTAATAAGAGACGATTATGAACTAAAAACCTATCAAAGACGAAATTATCTTAGAGATATCGTAGGCAATTATTCAAAGAAACTGCTACTTTACGGCACTCAAAATGACACAAAAAATGATTACAGAAATAGTGGTAATGTGTATAAAAAGCATAAAAAGGATAAATGGACCAACTTGGTACCAAAGATCAAGATAAAAAGAAAGTCTATCAACTCAATACATTCCCAGTTCCAGCTCCTTTAAGAGATAATCAAGAAAACATAACCATTACTACTAAAACTTCTTCTAAACCTTCTAAAGAACAACTAATTAATCAAGCATTTAAATTTCATTCACAAGGAAACATTTCAGAAGCAGAAAAATATTATCAACATTTCATAAATCAAGGTTTCAAAGATCATAGGGTTTTTTCTAATTATGGAGACATATTAAAAAATCTTGGCAAATTAAAAGAAGCAGAATTAGCTACTCGTAAAGCTATTGAAATGAAACCTCATTTGTCAGAGGTTCATTCCAATCTGGGAAATATATTGAAAGATCTTGGCAAATTAAAAGAAGCAGAATTAGCTACTCGCAAAGCAATTCAACTAAACCCTAATTTCGCATATGCTCATTCTAATCTTGGAAACATATTGATAGATCTTGGCAAATTAAAAGAAGCAGAATTAGCTACTCGCAAAGCAATTCAACTTAATCCTGATCTCGCAGAAGCGCATTACAATCTGGGAATCATATTGAGTGATCTTGGCAAATTAAAAAAAGCAGAATTAGCTACTCGCAAAGCAATTCAAATTAATCCTGATTATGCAGAAGCTCATTCTAATCTAGGAATCATATTGAGTGATCTTGGCAAATTAAAAGAAGCAGAATTAGCTACTCGCAAAGCAATTCAACTTAATCCTGATCTCGCAGAAGCTCATTCCAATCTGGGAATCATATTGAGTGATCTTGGTAAATCACAAGAATCTTTTGATTCTTTCATGCGAGTAATTGAAATTAATCCTACATACTCTAATATTTATTCCTTCATAACGCAATTTCTAAGAGATTCAGACCCATCACAGTTAAATAAATCCAAATTAAAAAATATATTACATCTTCTGCTAGAGAAAAATGATGTGCCTCATAAAGAATTAATAAGAGCATTTAACTTTGTATATAGCAATGAAATAATCAGTAATCTAGAAAAATTTGATTCAGATTTTTCCCAAATAGAATTACTTGTTAATGATAAACTCATAATTAATACACTTAAAAAGATAAATCTTAAGGACATAAGAATAGAGAAAGTCCTAACAAAAATAAGAAGAAATATATGTCATAATGTCGCTAAAAATATAGAGACTATTAATGACTCTCAATTACAATTTATTATTGCCTTAGGGGAACAATGCTTCCTCAATGAATATGTTTACTCATCAACAGAAGAAGAAAATATATCTGTTGATAATATTATCAAGAAGTGTATAGATGGTGAAGTCAATGAAATAAATATATCGCTTTTATCTTGTTATTTACCACTATATAAACTTTTTGATCAAATACCATCTTTAAAATCTTTTCATTCTTCTACTAAGAGTTTCAAAGGTCTAATAGAATTACAAATAACACAACCTCTAATTGAACTTGACTTGTCTAAAAAGATAAAAAAAATAGGTGAAATAGATGATGATATTTCTCAGAAAGTTAAATCTCAATACGAAGAAAATCCATATCCTAGATGGAGATATACAAATCATTCAGAAAGTCTGAGTCTATCTACTTTGCAAGCGATTAATATTGAAATCAAACCCAATTATATAAGTCAAACTTTAGGAGATGATCAATTACAAATTCTGATAGCTGGATGCGGAACAGGTAATCAAATCTTACAAGCAAAAAGATATAGAAATTCTCAGTTAACTGCTATAGATTTAAGTTTATCTAGTCTTTCTTATGCCCAAAGAAAAATAAACGAACTTGAAATTGATAATGTTGAACTAATTCAAATGGATATATTAGAAGTTGCTTTACTAGAAATGAAATTTGATATTATTGAATGTGGAGGTGTTTTACACCATATGGATGATCCTTCAAAAGGATTAAAAGCTTTGCTAGAAGTATTAAAAAATAATGGTTTTCTAAAATTAGGTTTATATAGCGAACTAGCAAGAAAAGATATTGTTGAAGCAAGAAAGTATATAACCACTAAGCATCTTCAAATCAATGATGAAAACATCAAAGATTTTAGAAAGGATGTTTTTTCTGCCAAAATTGATCAAATAAGTAATCTTAGTAATTGGGGTAATTTTTATACGATGTCTGAATGCCGTGATCTTTGCTTTCACACACAGGAGCATAGATTCACCATTCAACAACTACAAGAAACACTTCAATCTAATCAATTAAAGTTTCTTGGATTCTTGCTTCCAAAACAAATTAAATCTGTCTATGAGCAATATTTCCCAGAAGATACAGCACAAACTAACTTACAAAACTGGGCAACATTTGAAGAGAAACATCCCAATACATTTGCAGGTATGTATCAGTTCTGGGTTCAAAAAATGAATACCTGAATATTCAGAGAGTATTTAAGTTTTGAGGTTTGTTTAGAAACTAAATAAGGAATTTAATTGTAGGTTATACCTATCGTTTGTAGATGTATGGAGGTTCAGCATAAGGATCAAAACGCAAATGTATTTCTAACTCTTCATACATCGCAAATGAATTATCATTTTTCCCCTGTTACTACCCATAAGTCAGGAACCAAAATGTAGAGAAATCAATCCTTTTACGACTTTTCTACAAGAAGGTGACAAGTAAAACTTTGGTAAAACTACAGACCTAAAAACCCTTGATAGTAAGTAAGCAATGTTATAAGTGAAAGTCAGGTATTAAGACTATGACTGGGTTCTCATCCCACTCTTTACTCCCATTCAATAAAACCTATAAAAATACGAAGTTCAGGATCCTTTATAAAAACTGAAGAAATCATAGTATTTGATAATGTTAAAGTCCTGTGTGAAACTCCTGCGAAACTTATGATAGACGAGTTTGAACTAAAAACTTCGCGAAGACGACATTACCTTAGAGATACCGTAGACAAAAATTGAAAGAAATTGCTACTTTATGACACTCAAAATGAAATAACAATGATTTCAATATTAATAGTAAAATAGTCGATATCAAAAGATAGAAAGATATAAATGAAACAATCTGAGGACAAAAATCAAGGAGAAAAGAAAATTTTTGAGGTAAAAACATTCTCAGTTCCATTTCGTTCAGGAGAAAATCAAGAAAATATTAGTATTTTTACTAATACTCCTACGAAACCTTCTAAAGAACAAATAATTAATCAA
>CACPLK010000037.1 GCA_902634795.1 uncultured Prochlorococcus sp.
ACTTTAGGGTTTAGTTGCGGATTTCGAGCTAATTTATACATATCACTAGGGGTGCCATATCGCTTTGTTATATGGCTGAGATCACACCCTCTGAACTTGATCTGGTTTGAACCAGTGTAAGGAAAGTGAAGTCTTGTGATCTTGATGCATATTGCTCCTTTTTTATTCAATAGCTTTTTAGTTCATGCGGAATTCATGGGTGGCTTCTAGAAAAGGTAAAACCAATGTTTCTCAGATGCATTTTGCTCGCAAAGGCGAAATAACTGAAGAAATGATGTACGTGGCAAAGCGTGAGAAGCTACCTGAATCTCTAATTATGGAAGAGGTTGCGCGAGGTCGAATGGTTATCCCGGCAAACATTAACCATACGAACTTAGAACCGATGGCAATAGGCATTGCCTCAACATGCAAAGTCAATGCAAACATTGGCGCTTCGCCTAATGCAAGTGATATTAGTGAAGAATTAAAGAAGCTTGAGCTGGCAGTCAAATATGGTGCAGATACTCTTATGGATCTCTCTACTGGAGGGGTTAATTTAGATGAGGTAAGAACTGCAATTATTAATGCCTCCCCTATACCGATTGGGACAGTTCCTGTTTATCAAGCTTTAGAAAGTGTTCATGGTTCAATTTCAAGGCTAACTGAGGATGATTTTCTACACATAATAGAAAAGCATTGTCAGCAAGGAGTTGATTATCAAACTATTCATGCAGGCTTATTGATTGAGCATTTACCAAAGGTCAAAGGTCGTATTACTGGAATAGTTAGTCGTGGCGGAGGCATTCTTGCTCAATGGATGCTTTATCACTACAAGCAGAATCCTTTGTTTACTCGTTTTGATGATATTTGCGAAATATTTAAACGCTATGACTGCACTTTTTCTTTAGGAGATTCACTAAGGCCTGGATGTTTGCATGATGCATCAGATGAAGCCCAACTTGCTGAGTTGAAAACCCTTGGTGAATTGACTAGACGTGCTTGGAAACATAATGTTCAAGTCATGGTTGAAGGGCCTGGTCATGTGCCTATGGATCAAATTGAATTCAATGTTAGGAAGCAAATGGAGGAATGTTCAGAAGCTCCTTTCTATGTTTTAGGTCCATTGGTAACAGATATATCCCCTGGTTATGATCACATTTCAAGTGCGATTGGTGCAGCGATGGCAGGTTGGTACGGGACCGCGATGCTTTGTTATGTAACACCTAAGGAACATCTTGGGTTACCAAATCCTGAGGATGTCAGAGAAGGTTTGATTGCTTATAAAATTGCTGCTCATGCTGCAGATGTTGCAAGAAATAGAGCAGGAGCTCGTAATCGCGATGATGAATTAAGTAAGGCCCGGAAAGAATTTGACTGGAACAAACAGTTTGAATTGTCCTTGGATCCCGAGAGGGCTAAGCAATATCATGACGAAACTTTACCTGAAGAAATTTTCAAAAAAGCAGAGTTTTGTTCAATGTGTGGCCCTAACCATTGTCCAATGAATACAAAAATCACAGATGAAGATCTTGATAAATTAAATGATCAAATACAGTCAAAAGGTGCATCTGAATTAACTCCAGTAAAGTTAAACAAAGAAAATTAGTTCTTTGTTTAACTTTTTTTGTTTGGATTAACCATTGGTAATTAAATGATTAATTTTAATTTTTGAGAAGATTTCTAGATTTTTCCAGGACGTTTTCAACTGTAAATCCAAATTTTTCCATACATAATCCACCTGGAGCAGATGCTCCAAAGCTATTCATAGTTACGCTGTCACCATCAAGACCAATATATTTGTGCCATCCAAAGCACTCTGCGGCTTCAACTACTAGGCGTTTTCTAATCTTAGAAGGTAAAACTTCTTCTTTATAGCTTTCGCTTTGTTCTTCAAAAAGTTCAACGCATGGCATAGAAACTACACGTACTTTTTCCCCTTCTGAATTTAGCTTTTTCGCTGCTTGTACACATAAATCAAGCTCAGTTCCTGTTCCGATAAGTATGAGTTCTGGAGTGCCATTATCGCACTCTTCAAGTACGTATCCACCTAAAGCAACTTTATCTACGGATGAATTTTGTTGATTGGCCATACCCTGCCTACTTAGGCATAAGGAACTTGGTCTCTTACGATTTTTAATTGCAACTTTATAAGCACCACTGGTTTCATTGCCATCACCTGGACGAAAAACCATCATATTTGGCATTGCTCTCAATGATGGAATGGTTTCTATGGGTTGATGTGTTGGACCATCTTCACCAACCCCTATGGAATCATGGGTTAAAACATAAATAACTCCAAGCTCACTCAGAGCGGAAAGACGCATAGATCCTCTCATGTAGTCTGCGAAGACTAAGAAGGTTCCACCATAAGGAATTAAACCACTGTCGTGATAAGCAATGCCATTCAATATGGCAGCCATAGCATGCTCTCTGACACCAAAATGTAAATAACGTTTCTCAGGACTGTCAGATTGAAAAGATCCAGTTTCACCTTTTATATCTGTGTAATTTGAATGCGTTAAATCAGCAGAACCACCTATTAGTTCAGGAATGTTTGGACCAAGAGCACCTAGACATATTTGAGAATGTTTTCTAGTAGCGACCCCTTTGTCATCGCATGTGTAGGTAGGTAAATCTTTATCCCAGCCTTCAGGGAGCTCACCTCTCAGCATCCGCTCAAATTGAGATGCTTCATTAGGATATTTATCTTTGTAAGTGGCTAGGGTTTGATCCCACTCTGCTTCTAGTTGTGCACCTTTTTGAATGGCTTGACGATATTGATCATAAGCATCTTGGGGAACCTCAAAAGGTTTGTATGGCCAACCTAATTGCTTTCTTGTTAGTTCTGCCTCTTCTTCCCCCAGTGGAGCGCCGTGGATACCTGCAGTATCACTTTTATTAGGTGAACCGTAGCCGATGGTTGTTGTGACTTTGATAATGGATGGCTTGTCAGTTACGGATTTAGCCTTTTCGATTGCTTGAGATATTCCCTCAACATCTGTATTTCCCTCAGGAATTTCTTGTATATGCCATCCATATGCTTCATATCTTTTTAAGACATCCTCAGTAAATGAGACATCTGTTCTTCCATCAATAGTGATGTGATTATCATCATAGAGAGCGATTAATTTGCCAAGTTTTAAATGCCCAGCAAGAGAACAGGCTTCTGAAGATATACCCTCTTGATTACATCCATCCCCCATGATCACATAGGTGTAGTGGTCTACAACTGTTGAATCAGTCTTATTGAATTTTGCGGCAAGGTGAGCTTCTGCAATGGCTAATCCAACTGCATTTGAAATTCCTGCTCCCAAAGGTCCTGCAGTTACTTCAACTCCAGGCGTTTCGAAGGTCTCTGGATGTCCTGGAGTTTTAGCTCCCCACTGTCTAAATTCTTTTATATCTTCAATGCTGACAGAGTCATAGCCAGTCAAATGCAAAAGAGCATACAAAAGCATGCATCCATGTCCTGCTGATAGAACAAATCTGTCTCGATTAAACCATTTTGGGTTTTTTGGATTGTGGCGTAAGTGTTTGTCCCACAATGCATAACCCATAGGTGCGCAACCCATAGGCAAACCTGGGTGACCACTCTTGGATTTATTAATTGCATCAACAGCGAGCATTCTTATGCTATTTATGCAAAGTGTGTCTAGGGAAGTAGTCAAGGCAACCATTTTGAATTAGTGAGTGGGGAAAAGAAATTTAAGTGGAAAGCGAAAATGAAATTAATTTAGATCATTTGTCGAAAAGCTAGACAGACATTGTGACCGCCAAACCCGAATGAGTTAGATAGTACGATGCCTAATTTCTTTTCTCTTGCTTTGTTAGGCACATAATCAAGATCACAATTTGGGTCTGGATTGGAATAATTAATTGTTGGCGGAATTATTTCATGTTTTATTGCCAGAGCACAAGCAACAGCCTCGATTCCACCAGACCCTCCTAGTAAGTGCCCAGTCATAGATTTGGTTGAGCTAGTAGGGACTTGATACGCATGACTTCCTAAAGCAGTTTTTATGGCAGATGTTTCATTACTGTCATTGGCTGGAGTGCTAGTTCCGTGAGCATTTATGTAATCGACTTGTTCTGGATTAATTTGTCCATCAATTAATGCAAGTTTCATAGCTTCTGCACCTCCTACTCCTCCTGGAGTAGGAGAGGTAATGTGATGAGCATCACAAGTGGTTCCATAGCCAATGATTTCTGCATGGATTGTTGCATCTCTTTTTATTGCATGATCAAGAGTTTCTAAAATTAGTACTCCTGCCCCTTCTCCTATTACAAATCCATCTCTTTGAGAATCAAAAGGTCTGCTTGCGGTAGATGGATCATCATTTCTAAAGGATAGGGCCTTCGCACTAGCAAATCCTGCTACTCCTAGAGGAGTGATACTTGCTTCGGCTCCTCCGCAAACCATTGCATCTGCTTTGCCTAATTGGAGCAGTCTGAATGCATCACCAATAGCATTGGATCCAGCGGCACAAGCAGTTGAAACTGCTGAACTTGGACCTTTAGCCCCAAGAGCAATAGCCGCTAGTCCTGTAGCCATGTTGGGAATCATCATGGGAACAGTAAAGGGACTAACGCGACTAGCTCCTTTCTTTTCTAAAACATGAGCTTGGGTTTCCATTGTCAGCAATCCGCCAACTCCAGAACCAATAATCACACCAATTCTTCCAGAATTTGAATCGTCAATGATTAGCCCTGAATTATTCAGGGCTTCTTTTGCTGCAATTACTCCAAATTTCGAGAAACGATCCCATCTTTTGGATTCTTTTGGCTCAAGTTTGCCAGTCGGGTCAAAGCTTTTAACCTCTGCTGCAAATCTGCATGCATGGGATGAGGCGTCAAAGAGTGTTATTTGATCTACCCCATTACGCCCAGATTGAAGCCCTTGGAGGTAACTTTCTAGGTCGTTTCCAATGGGAGTAATGGCCCCAAGACCTGTAATAACAACTCGATGGAGTTTCTCCATCATTTCAACCTCAAGACTGTTTTTCTTCGATGTATTTGACTGCATCACCAACAGTGGCAATGCCTTCAGCAGCCTCGTCAGGGATCTCTATGTCAAATGCCTCCTCAAGAGCCATCACTAATTCGACAGTGTCGAGAGAGTCAGCTCCGAGGTCGTTTTGGAAATTCGAATCCGGTTTTACTTCACCGGCTTCAACGCTCAGTTGTTCGGCAACAATTGAACGAACTTTTTCAAGGATTGCTTCCTGGGACATAACCTTCTTAGACCTGACTTCTAATACTACGGGTTAGAGTGTCGAGTTAACAAAAGTGACGGCATTGCAACTATTTTTTTTTATGTAGCGAAACGTAGGTATAGTTTTATACATCAAGGAAATATGGGTTGGTAATTTGTCACACGCCGTCAAAATCTATGACACCTGTATTGGCTGCACCCAATGCGTAAGGGCTTGTCCACTGGATGTTCTTGAAATGGTTCCCTGGGATGGCTGCAAAGCTTCACAGATAGCATCATCTCCAAGGACTGAAGATTGTGTTGGATGTAAGCGGTGTGAAACTGCTTGCCCAACTGATTTCCTCAGTATTAGGGTTTATTTAGGTGATGAAACAACTAGAAGTATGGGGTTGGCTTACTAAAAATTAGTATTTTTCTTAAAGAAGGTTTATTTTAAATCAATAATTAGTGATATTAATTTAAATATATGTGTGGCATCTTTGCTGTTATTGGATCAAGAGAAGTTTCATCTTTGCTGATTGAAGGATTAAGGAAACTTGAATATCGTGGATATGACTCAGCAGGAATAGCAACAATTGATAATTTAAATAACGATCAAAATGGAAAACTAAATGTTACGAAATCAAAAGGAAAGTTAATTAATCTCTCAAATTTAATTAAAAAAAATCCTCCAAAAGGACATGTAGGTATTGCTCACACTAGATGGGCAACTCATGGTAAACCGAATGAAAGGAATGCTCATCCTCATATTGATTTCTCAGCGCAAATTGCAGTTGTTCAAAATGGGATTATTGAAAACCACAGAGAGTTATCTGAACACCTGAAACTTAAGGGAATTAAATTGACTTCGGAAACTGACACTGAGATAATTCCACATCTAATAGGGCTAGAGATAGAACAGTCTCTGGCAAATGGACTGTCCCCCACTGAACAAACACTTTTAGTAGCTGTTCAAAAGGTTTTGTCTGTGTTAGAGGGTACTTATGCTATCGCAGTGATTTGGTCTAAGGCTCCAAATGCTCTAGTAGTTGCAAGGGGACAAGCATCATTAGTTCTTGGCTTTGGTGAAGGTGAGTTTTTTTGCGCAAGTGATACACCAGCATTAGTAGGATTCACTCGTACTTTTTTACCTTTACGGGAGCATGAAATTGCACTTTTAACCCCATTAGGAATTGAACTTTATGATGAAAATGGAAATAGGCAGCACAGAGCACCATCTCTTTTAAATGGCACGGAACTTTTTG
>CACPLK010000038.1 GCA_902634795.1 uncultured Prochlorococcus sp.
ACCATTAATTGTCGATCATCGTTCTGCAGAACTAGGTATCAAAACTTCGACCTTAATTTTCACTGTTATTCAAAGTGTAAATTTGATGTTAATTACAACCCCTCCAGAAGATCTAGTGTGGGCAATAAGGTGGTTTTTTGCTCCTTTAGCTTTATTTGGTGTTCCTTTGGAAAAACTATCTTTTCAACTACTTTTGGCTTTACGATTTTTACCTTTAGTTCAAGAGGAGCTTCAAAACCTTTTGCGTTCAATTGGTGTGAGGGCAATTGATTTTAAAAAATTGGGACTTAAAAGTTCATTGGTTTTGTTTATATCTTTAGGGGAAAGACTTTTGTCCAATATCTTGCTTAGGGCAGAACAGGGCGCTGATTCTTTAATGTCAAGGGAGGGGCTTTGGCTATCTTCTCAGCAACTAAGACCCTGCATTGTTGTTAATCCTAAATATTTGTGGATTAATTTAAGTTCGATTTTTTTGCTTTTGATAGCTATTACCTTACGTTGTATGTATGGTACGTCTTAATTAAAAAAAAATAAGATTTGAACGCTGAACGCTATCTAAATCATCCGACTTTTGGAATGCTATATCTAGTGTCACCAGCAAGTAATGGACGAGACGTATATGCAACTTTATATGCACAGAAAATATTTTTTTTAGTGACATTGCAACCACGGGGAGCCGCTTTTGAAGTTATTCCATATATGGATGCTCGACATTATTCAGAAATGCATTTGTCAAAATGTAAGCGAGCAAAATCCTCAGATATCAACGTATGGCAGGAATTATTTAATCAAACTTTTATGTGACTTGATTTGACTTGATTTTGACTGACTCTAATGAACTTAAGATAATTAAAGACTCTTTACCCACAGGGGTGAATTTACTTGCTGTAAGCAAAGGTCATGATCAAGAATCCATTCGTAAACTTTCTGGTTATGGTCAGTTAGATTTTGGAGAAAGTCGTTTGCAAGAGGCTATCCCAAAAAAAAATTGATTTAAATGATCAAAAGCAACTCCGATGGCATTTTGTTGGTACATTGCAGAAAAATAAAGTTAGAGGAGTTATTAAAGAATTTGATTTTATTCACTCAGTTGATTCTTTGTCTTTGCTTGAACGAATTTCTAGAATTTCAAAAGAAGAGGAAAAAATTCCGAATGTATTTTTGCAAGTAAAATTTAGAGATGACCCTAATAAAGGTGGATTTTTAAAACAAGATCTTTTGAAAAGTTGGTCCAAGATTATTTCTTTAAATAATATTAATTTGATTGGACTAATGACAATTTCACCAATATCTCTTGATTCAGATCAAAGAAAAAATTTATTTTGTGAATGTAGAGATTTTGCAAATCATTTGGAATTAAAGGATTGTTCTATGGGAATGAGCAACGATTGGCAAGAGGCTATTGAAAGCGGTGCTACGTGGATTCGCTTAGGTTCTCTTTTGTTTGGCAAACGTCAGACTCAAGCAAATTGTTGAAGTTATGAAAAAACTAATAAAAAAGCTTGCCCCATAAGATAAGGAACGTTATTTAAGTATATGGTTCATCCTTCAAGTTGTTGAAGATGTATCGATTGTTGGCTTATCCAACTTTTTAACAAATTATCCCGAGAGGATTAACTGGTGTCGCTTATTTCCCGTCTTCGTGCTGTCGTCGCTGGTGATGACTTTTTAGATAGTGATTTTGATGAGCTCGATTACGAAACAAGTGATGACTTTGAAAATTTTAATAGAGTCAACAAAGAAGGAAGTGGAGAAATGGCAAGCATTTCTAAGCCCAATCCTTTTGATAGCAGGAATGGCTTTGGTCCTTCAAATGTGATCGGTATGCCTGGGATCTCAACAAATGATTCTGAAGTTAGTTTAATGGAGCCACGTAGCTTTGATGAAATGCCAAGAGTGATCCAAGCTTTGCGGGAGCGTAAAACAGTTATTTTAAATCTCACAATGATGGAGCCTGATCAGGCTCAAAGAGCAGTTGATTTTGTCGCAGGTGGAACGTTTGCTATTGACGGACATCAAGAAAGAGTTGGAGAAAGTATTTTCCTTTTTGCACCTTCTTGCGTAACAGTAACTAATTCATTTCAAGAGGAAGCCTCCCCTTCAAGTATGAGCAATAAAGGTACTGAATTGATTTCCAAAGAATCTACTCCTGCTCCAGAGCCTGCTTGGGGGGAGACAGTAGCCACAGCTCTTTGAATGATTAAATAGATTGGAAATTTCTATTGGGATAATTGGCCTTGGTAGTATTGCTAAAGCTATTATTTCGCCTCTTTTGGAAAGAGGTGAATACCAACCTCAACAAGTTCTAGGAATTGTTGGTAGAAGCTCAAGTATTGCATCTGCATTGAAAGATCTGCCGAAGGACGTAAAAGTCTTAGCTAGTGAAGATTCTTTGTCTAGCGAAGTATGGAAAGCTCCTTTGAAAATATTGGCTGTAAAACCTCAACAATTCGACCAAATCAAAGAATCTGGCTCATTATTTCAATCGGATCATAAGTTCCCGAAACCTTTGTTAATTTCAGTGTTGGCTGGAATAACATTGAAAAGTCTTAAGAAGTCTTTCCCAGGACACACATGTATAAGAGCGGTTCCAAACACCCCTTCCCTCGTCGGCCAGGGGCTGACTGGTCTGGCTTGGGAGGATAATATTACTGTTGATCAAAAGAAAGTTGTTAAAAAGATTTTTGAACCCATAAGTGAAATATACGAGTTAGAGGAGAAAAAACTGGATCCCTTTTTGGCTTTAACTTCTTCAGGACCTGCTTATATCGCTTTAGTGGTTGAAGCAATGGCTGATGGGGCTGTTGCTGCTGGATTACCACGATATTTATCCAATCAATTAGCTCATAAAACTCTTTCCGGTACTGCATCTCTAATAAGGGAAAAGAGTTTGCATCCTGCTGAGCTTAAAGATATGGTTGCTTCTCCCGGAGGCACTACAATCAGTGCTCTTCGACACCTTGAACTTGCGGGTTTTAGATCCGCTTTAATTGAAGCAGTTTTTTTGGCGGCTCAGAAGAGTCGTCAATTGGCTGAGGAGACTTCGAGTTAGCAGACCTGAGTACTTCTGCGTATAGCGTTTCAAGTGAGTCAATATTTTGTTGTAATGTATATTTTTCTTCTACTCTCAAACGTGCACGTCTACCTAATTCGCTGGTAAGTACTGGTTGATCGCGTAAAACAGGTAAAAGGGTCCTTAATTGAGAAGTAACACCCTCAGTATTAAGTATTATTCCTGCACCATTTTCAAGCACTTCTCCATCTGCTCCAGCATCTGTCGCGACGCATGCTGTCCCAGTTGCCATCGCTTCGAGCAAGGCGATTGAT
Organism: uncultured Prochlorococcus sp.; assembly: GCA_902634795.1. Lineage (GTDB taxonomy): Bacteria > Cyanobacteriota > Cyanobacteriia > PCC-6307 > Cyanobiaceae > Prochlorococcus_B. Next base: position 3,328 of record CACPLK010000038.1, read on the forward strand.
AATCCCTCTACAAGACTTGGAAGCAAAAAAACCTCAGCAATTTGAAGAAGAGCGACTCTTTTATTTTGATCGGCTTCGTATCCCCACCAAACAACATTATCTTCTTTATTGAAGATTGAATGATTTTCGAGTGTTGGCCTTAGTGGCCCATCTCCTACTATTACTAGTCGACATCCTTTTGGCTGGACAAATTTCCATGCACGTAGTAAAGCTTCAACATTTTTTTCAGAAGCTATTCTACCCATATAGATGAATATTCTCTCAGAACCAAGCTTTTCTCTTATTTTATTTTGAAGCTCATTTTGTGAATTACTTGTTTTAATGGGATTCCATTTATTTATGTCAATTCCATTAGGTATTACTTCGAGGCGGCGCTCTTTTACTCCTAGTTTTGCGAGAACTTCTGCTTGCAACTCTGAAAAAACAATTACTTTGTCATACTTAGCTAATGATGGTGCATAAAGTTGGTATGTAAGTTGTTGTGTATTCGCAGTAAGATTTCTGAGTTTTGAATCGAAAGCTGGGTGAAAAGTTGCGATCAAAGGTAAATTAAGTTGATGACAAAGCTCAGGTAGTCGAAAGTCTAATGGTGAAAGAGTTAGACTTGCATGGACTAAATCAGGTTTAAGTCTTGAGAGAGATTCTCTAAGTTCTCTTTGAGCATTTAAAGAAGGTATTGTGTAAACCTGAGATTTAATTAAATAAGGAAGACTTACATCTGGATCATTTGCTAGTAGGGAAGTTTTATTATTTCCATCTCTCATTGGGTTATCAAAGTGAATAAAACTTGTTTGATATCCTCTCTCTCTAAGCTTTTCAGTCGTGCTAAGCCCATAACAGACGTTCCCGCAAAAAGGTGTTTTTTTGCCTAGCCAGGCGATATGGGTCAAACTTGAAAAATCCGGTATTTCAAACTAGCAGCTATCCTATATTTCTTTTCAAACTATTGTAATAGTTAAATAATTTATAAATTAAAAACTTTAACTATTAATTTTTTAAATACATTGTCTTAATTAGTATTTAGATCATTACTAATTATTACTTCTCTCATCATTTGAAGGGATGTAATTTTTTTTTGTAAATGAGTTTCAATCCAGGTTTCAACAATTCTCAGTAATTTTAACCAAACATTTTTAGGACCTAATAAGTTCCCGTTACTGTGAGAAGGCATTTTCTCTTGTAATAGTCTTTGAAGTAAAGCAAGTTCAGATGGATTTAGTTCAGCGGATGCATTAGGAATTGTTCCAATAGCAAAACCCTCTTCAGGGATAAAGCTGCATTTCCAGCTCCATTCTCCAATAGGGGGTATCAGTCTGGAACCAGAATGACAACAGTTTTGAAGTGGTAAGCAATATCCTCCAAGAGCCAATAAGTGAACACACGATTGAACGCTAATTGCTAAAGCTTCTAGTGAATTAAATTCTGTTTTATGTAATTCATTTAGTCTATTTAAATGAATTAAAACCAATTTAAGTAAATCTTTTTGAGGATCTTCATTCCCAACCATAATCATAATTAGTTCTGAAATAGCTTGTGCAGCTGAAAGTGTTTCTATGTTTTTCCCGAGATTCCCATAACTCTTAAGAATCTTTATTTGTGTAACTCGCCTAAGACTTTTTTTTCCAACTATGTGTAAGTCTAAAAAATTAAAAGGTGATGTCGCTCCAAGCCTACTTTTGGGTTTTCTTGCTCCAGGTATAGCAAAACGAGATATTCCATTTTCTTCACTAAGTACGGTTAATAGTCTGTCATTCTCACCAAGTGGTCCAACTTTTAAAGACAGTCCTTTCATTCTTTGATTTAAACTCATTATTCCTTTTTCTTTTGTTCTTGGGTAATTTCAAACCCAAAACTTGTCCCAATATATGTTGATCCTGCTTCAATAATTTCTATTGCTTGATCAAAAGTTTTAATACCTCCAACAGTTTTAATTGAGCAGCGATTTTTAACTATTTTAGAGACATGACCAGTTTGATCCTTTGAGGCAGATGGCCCAAAACCATTACCTATTTGAATTCCAATTGCGCCCGCATCAATTAATGCATCAATTGCCACCGATAGTTTTGATAAGTGTGAAAGTGTATTTGCATCAATTATTACTCTTACTGGAATACCAAGTTCACTTATTTGATTTATTTCTTCAGCAAATAGTTCTATATTTCCTTCTTTTAATGCAAAATAATTTGGAACAAGATCTAACTCTTCTGCTCCTTTCTCTATTGCATACTCGGCTTCTTTTAGTTTGTTAGAAGTTGGGATAAACCCAAAAGGGAAGGCGATTACTGAGATTAATTTTGTAGTACTTTTGTTCCCTAACCGTTCACGCGCAATTGGTAGATTGGAAAGACTAGTGCATAAACCTGCAAAGCCATTTTGCTTTGATGCCTCACAAACCTGAACAATCATTTCTTTATCAAAATGAGGATTTAGAACTGCTTGATAAATCACATTAGAAATATTGGCATGAGCTTCTTCCACGCTGTTTTTCTTCATTTAACTTGTAGTATTAAATCTTTTCTTGGATTACGCCATATCCTCCGTGATTTCTCCTGTAAATAACTCGCAAAGCTGATCCTTCTTTCTCTCTAAATAAATAGAAGTCATGATCAATCAGGTCTAATTGGACTCTTGCTTGCTCAATAGTCATAGGAGCCATCTCAAAATATTTGCGCCTTACTCCTGGGCTAGGTAGATGGGGTTCTTTTCCTTCAATGAGTGAATGATCCGAGGAAGAAAAATTTTGAGTTTCTTCGTTTTGGACTGATTTCGTTGACTGATTATTATGGACATTATGACTATTGTGTCGCTCTTTGTACTTACGTAATTGTCGTGCAAGTTTATTTGCTACTAAGTCGATGCTTGCATACAGATTTTCACTTCTTTCTTGGGCTCTTATCACTGTTCCATTTGCAAAAACAGTTACCTCAGCTGTCTGTTGTGGTACGCGAGGATTTCGTGCGACTGAGAGGTGGACATCAGCTTCTTGCACCATTTCTTGGAAATTGTGAGTTGCTTTATCAATCTTTGTTTTGGTGTAATCACGGAGTGATGGAGTTAATTCAAGATTTCGTCCATGAATAAGAA
>CACPLK010000039.1 GCA_902634795.1 uncultured Prochlorococcus sp.
ATTTCTTATAAAGTACATATCCAATCAGAAATAGAACAATCAAGGAAAAGTTTTGATTGAATATCCCAATTATCAGATAGGCAAAAACTGGAATTAATAAGAATCTTTTGGCTGAGAGCTTTTCTTCTGGTGTTAAACCTGTCCATTCAAGATACCTTCTCCATTGGAAAACCCTCTTCATTTCTCTTGTTGTAGATTCTTTCCTATTAAATAAACTAGTAATTAAAATTTTTAGATCATCAAAGCGGTTCATAATCTCATTATGTCTTCTTTGTTCTTAAGTTACCTTTAAATAAATAAAATTCCATTAACCAATACGTAAGGAAATTGTAGTTAATAGCTTACCTTCTACAGAAGTATCAAAGATTTTATTTAATTAAGATGTTCTTCTTTTCAAAGAATTGAATGAGTTTGAACGCTCTTAAAAAGATGAGATAAAAGACTGACATGTATTGTCTTTTATCTCAATTATCTCACCGATTAGTAATAGGTTTTGATTTAACTGTAGATTTTTGCGCAAATGGGACCAGCTTCTTCATCTGTAAATACTGGAGTAGTTTCCCAGTCTAGAAATTCAGCCCACTCAGCTGCATGCTCGTAAAGTGCCTTTGGATCTTCAGCTTTAACAAGAATCCAACCCTCAAGTGATCCAGGAGCGTGATATCTACCGAGCATCTCTGCTCCTGCGTATGGAGCTCCAGTGGTTAAAAATCTTTCTGCGCCTTTTTGGTGGTAACCAGGTTTGAATTTCCAATGCTGTATGTAGAGCATGAATAATTTGAGTAATTTTGAACCTTATAAACGAATTTTGTTTTTATTGCTCGTAAAGATGATCACATTTAGATACTTACCTTTCTTTTTTCAACAATTAACTAACTCTCTGAAGGTAATTACATGAGTAGTTTACGTGCTTTAGTTAGGTAAGAGATTTTGCCACTAATTTTTAGATCAGTATTGATTTTGCTTTGATGTCAGGAAATTAGAGAATTCTTCACCGAGAAAACTATGACTTGAAGCTTCGTAATCTAAATTCTTTTCAATGTATCTATCTGAAATTAACTGTTATCTATTAAATATTGACATTACTGTAGAAAACAATATCATTCACATCATGGAAAATTGAATTTATTCCTGATGATTCTTGATTAGCGACATCAGCATAAAATGCTTTTGCTAATATCAGAAGAGCCTTCCAATTGAATCAACATAGCAAATAGATTAGGTGAAGTAGAAAAATTAGGTGTTAAGACGGACTTGTTTATTGTTGCTAATGACGCATTAATTGTTTAATTATTATCTTTTTAATGCCATCACAAGTCCTTGATGATTTTATTGATGATTGCTTCCTAAGTGGTGATGATATTTGCAAATTTCAAATCTATAGGTCTAGAAAATATGAGAACAGGGTCAACCCAATTGCCTCTCAATTAATAGCTTCAAAACAAAAAATCCCGCCAGATAAGAATTAATAAAATGCAGTTAAGAAAAATTTTATTTCTATAGGACTAGATAGTCGTTATTATCACAATAACTTTGAACATTATTAGCTTTAACTGGATTATCGCAAGATTTGCATGTAAAATAAAAATTATGGTGTGTAATTTTTCAGAATGCCATTAAAGAAAAAGCAAGTACCAGTTCCATGGGATTTAAAGCAGGGTGACGATAATTATCAGAAGGAGCCTTGGATTCTTAAGAAAGGAAAAGAATTTATTACTATTGAGACAGATAACAATAATAGAGGAAATTTTTATCTTCAAAAAGATGATGAAAAACGTTTATCTATAAGTGCTTTACAAGCTAAATTGACATATCATCAACTTCTTGAGTTTGGTTATAAGCTTCAAAAACCAAAGAGAAAAAAGACAAAGATAACAGAGATTTCTGATGAATTTATTTGAGATTAACTAATATTTCTCTTGATTAGTAAATAAAAATATACTTACTCTTAAAGAACACTTAGTAAAGTGTCTTTTTTTCTCTTGAAAATACCTATATTTAGCTTTTAGTAGAATTATGTATAGGTTATTCGAATGAATATTTCAAAAGTAATTATTACTAAGCAAATAACAATAGCCAAACAATATTCTTTTGAAAATGAGGTTGGCTTATCTTCTTATGATTTAGCATTGATTTCTATTAATGAAATTAGTAAGAAGAGTAAATCATCTATAAATGACTCTTCAAAAACTTCTTTTTTAATCTAAGCGAATTGTAAGTCGTCTACTTTAAAAAGGTATTCCTTAATACCTTTTTAAAGTAGACATTTGATTTATTTATAGTTGCAATAACTACTACTGACTCATTGATGTAGCTGTTAAAACTGAAGTTATACAAATATTATTTAAGCTTGTTATACTTACTTAAGAATCAATGATAGAAACAATCATTAAATGGCTCTCATCTAATTTTAAGGCAGATAAAGCTGGAAAATATAATGGTTGGGCTGACATGATTGGAATCATTCCTGGGGTTTTGTAGTACTAGTAAATACTGAGGTATGAAAACGGAGGTCATAATACTCCCGCATTAAGACGGATTTACTCTTGGTCTTTATTTCTATTTAATCAGTTATACATTCCCTAATAATACTAAGGACCACTGAAAGCTTCGATAAGCATGTGAATTCTTATCATTTCAAAAATTAATGTCATAACTATGAAAATTAATCCTTCGTCAACCCCATCTAATGAAAATTATGATTATGTCAAAAGGTCTCAAGCAGAGATGCAAAGAAGATTTGTGGATCTTCAATTTAAGAGAAGTGAATTGGAGAAGCAGTTGAAAATAGTTAATGAAGTACTTTTTTCTTTGGGTAGAGAAATGGAGCAACATTTTTCATATAATCAGCTTCATAAGTAAGTATAATGTCTTCATATGTTTCTTATGAGCAATTTCGCTTATACAATCTGTAGTATCTAAGAAAATATAATTTTGTTTGATATGAATATCTAGTGAAACTATTTCTAGATTTAGTCAATATTCATGACATCAACTTTTTAAGAAAAGATAATTTATGTATATTTACTATAAGTTATAGATTATTATCTTTTATTTGTTCACTAAAGTAGCCATAATTGAAAAAAGTATATAAATAATGATTGCTTTACGAAATTATATACAACAGGGATTTCTTATTTGTTGTATCTTTTTTCTTATCTTTTTATCTTCTTCTTTTAGTATATTTGCTGATGAGATCGAATGGTTAGAAGTTTCTAAGACAAATAATGAATTATTATCTATAGAACCTAATTCAATCAAATATAATAACAAAGGTTTTCTTTCGGTTATTGCTAAATATTCTCAGGTCGATCCAGAAGACCAAACTTTCGTAGATAAAGAACCCTTTTTAATAGCTATTGATTGTGAGAATAGATTATTTAGTAAATTCCCAGCAAATGCTGATCTTAAGCATGTTAAAAATTGGGAAAACCCCATTAATAATAAGTTGATTAAAAAAACTATTATTATTAGTTGTTCTTACTAATTGATTGCTATTAAAAGACATAATTACTTTCTTTAAATTTGTATGTCAAAATTTGATAAATAAAAAGTTCTAGAAAGATCATATTTAATTGAATTTTTGATAACTCTATTCAAAGTAGTTGTATTGGTTTGTTTTCCCTTGAGTTATGCAGCGTTATCTGATCTCTTATGAATTTAATGATGGAGAAGATCAAGAAATAGGTGGCGATATGTTGGTTAAATGGTATGAAACAGGAGGAGTAGAAAATAGACCAGAAACCTATGAGGTTCATTCATGGGTTTTCATGATTCAGAATGGTACTGGTCATTGTGTAGTTAGGGCAGATTCTTTAGATACGATATGGAAACTCTGGCATCCTTGGAGAAAATTGATGGATATATCTATTCAACCTTGTTTAGATCTTGAAGAAACAATCTCATTGATAAAAAAAACAAGACCATTGAACAAATCCTAGATTTTGAACATAAAAACGATTCTAAAAACCACTGGATCTCTTCACTTGCTATTGGGTGTACTTCTTATAAGCATGTTGGTCTTCTCAGTGTAAACGATTGCTCCATCTGTTTCAGCTGAGACATTCCTTTATGTTAGAGGCTTCGCTGATGTTGTTGCTGCATGCAATTTAGGTATTGGCTTTTTATTAATTATTTCGAGTTCCATAATAGATTTAATTCTCCTAGAAAAGTTTTGTTAGGAGAGTTGGTCTTAATGTTTTCCTTATTGAAAGTTGCTGTATTCAACAAGCAAAATGCGTGTATTCTTGTTGATGCTGGTCCACCAAAACCTTTTTGGATTCTTCTAATCGCAAATCCTTTTTTGTGTACCTATGGATTGATGAAAGGTAAGAATTGTTGATCAAATGAAGTCTGTACTTTTGTATGGCTGTAAATACATTCCGAACAATGAGAAAAGGTAGTGATAATTTTTACTAAGCAATTAATAAAATGAACACAATGGTCTTATAAGCTCTGGCTGAATTGAAGAGAATTTATGCTAACTACTTTATTTGCTTCTGCATTCCCATGGCTCTGGCTTGCTGGAACAGATCTTGGAATAAATCATTTCACTACTGACTTAATTCTTGTTGTTTCTTTCGCAATTTTGACAGCTCTTCCCATGTCATTCCTAAGACCAACAATTAAAAAGTGGGAACAAGCTGGAGTCAAGAGCTCTCTTTTTACAAAGTAGAATTTAGGAGTTGACAGCCAATTTCTTTGGGGGGCCTAAGCATCCTTCTATGATGGTAACTCTTACTTATTGAATATTTTTGATCTATCGATTTAATAGAATGAAATTAAATAATTTCATGTTCATTACAGCTTTCTTAAAAAAAAAGATTTCTAAAATAAAAAACAGGTTTGATGTGCAAAAAGTGCCAATCATGATGCAGAAAGATCTAAAAATAAATGCCTATTTGAACAAGATTTAAAACGAAATCATTAATGCATATCGAATCTTACTAACAAGAAAGTAGGGTAGATCTAGTTAAGGCTTAGGTTATGACTGCTACTGCTGCTCCAACAGCAAAAGATCAGGGATTGATGCCACATGGATTGGTTGAATCAGCAAGTGTAAATTCATTTGCAGATTTCGTTTCATCAAATTCGAATGAAACGGAAGCAAGTAAAGAAAAGGAGGTAAACGATTTTATAAACACTTTTATTTGCCACCTGATTTTTTATGTGGTTTTTTGCATTTCCCTTGTGTTGTACATCCTCATTGATCTTGGCCTTGGATCGTTTGTTAAAAGTAAATTTTTTCAGTTGATTGATACTGCAAAAAATATTGCTATTGAGAAAAAACCTGCTTTCGCTTGATTAAAGACCATTAATCGATTAACTATGCCCTACAGTTAATTCGAGGCGTGTTCTTAGATTTTTGGCTAACTATTTGATGCCATAGGAGATTAGCTTCTTTTGCTAAATCCATATACTCATTTCTGCCTTCAGCATTCTTCATCTTCAATAATGTGAATGCATATCGATAGGTGAGTTTTTTGGTCATAATTATGATGTCGTTGGATAAAAGGCTCTATCAAATGATCAAAATCGGTTGTATTTAATGTAACATTCTGAACTTTTTTTCTTGAAAGAGCTTTTTTCGCAGTATTTAAATAACTAGAAACTTTCCTTCAGATAATCCTTTTTTTTTGGCTTGTGAAATAAAAGACAAATATTTTACTGGGCTATTTGTTTTGATTTTGTGGTTTTTGTGATTATTTCTTTGTTCAGTATTGCTACCAATAAAAATTGAATTCAACTTATTTATTTTAGGGTTTCGCTTATTACTGGTAGAGTTAATAGTCGATTTTAATGATAAAAACTTTAAATTTGTTACTCCAAGAGCACATTACCTTCTACTAAAATCAAAAAATAAATTTTAATTCTTATGGGAGATAAGAAGAAAAAAAAGAAATGCAAAAAGAAAAAATGCTCCGCCTGGAAGGGTGGAAAATGTATTTGTCATGGTCAATAAAAACAGTCATAAATAGTCTGTCTAGTGAGTCGGAAAACATTCTGAGCAAAGTCAAAGTCTTGATAACAATTTATTTCTAGGGTTAGCACTACCTCGACCGAACCACGTAGTAAGGAATGTTGTATTTATTGTTGTTTAGATTGTTAGGTTAGATGCCTAAACAGTATTACTGAAGCAATTTTTCTCATCAAAAAATGACCTCATCTAAGAGCCCTAAAAACTGGTCCGAGTGGAACAACACAAAGCATTTCACTGATTATTCTAGAGACTCAGGCACAGGGAAATTAGTTCGTTTTACTATTGCTGCCTTACTTTTTCTCCCTGTTGGCTTTCTTGCTTACATGACTACTATTTAAAGTCTGTATTCTCA
>CACPLK010000040.1 GCA_902634795.1 uncultured Prochlorococcus sp.
AATTGGTGGGAGCTTTTTATTTGAAAATCTATCCAATATTTTAAAAATAACTAATCGGTATTTTTTATACATAAAATAAATAGCACTATCATCATCAAAGAGCACACACTGTTCAATAAATCATTAGAAATGCCTCTACTACCTAGACGTTTTGAACGTATAAAATCAGTTCTAAACAGGAGGATCTCTGATCTCACTGTATTAATTGAGAATGTTGAAAAGCCTCATAATCTCTCAGCTATAATAAGAAGTTGTGATGCAGTTGGTGTTCTTGAGGCATATGCAATCTTCAACAAAGAAAGATTTTTAACATTTAATAGCACGGCTCAAGGAAGTCAAAAATGGGTACAAGTAAACCAATATAAAGAAACTACTGAGGCAATAAAAGTTCTTAAAAAAAAAGGATTTAAATTGTATGGCACAAACTTGAATTCCAATTCAATTGACTATAGAAAATGTAATTTCAAAGGACCAACAGCATTTGTACTAGGTGCCGAGAAATGGGGTATCAGCGAAGAAGCTGCGAGTCTAATGGATGAGCATATTCATATCCCAATGAGAGGTATGGTTGAATCTTTAAATGTTTCAGTTGCAGCATCGGCATTATTGTTTGAAGCGCTAAGACAACGACAAGTAGCAAATATAATTCCTGAATCTGGAGAAGGCATGAGCGAAGAAACATACAAAGAAAAGATCTTTGAGTGGGCTTACCCAGAGGTTGCCGAATGGTGTAAAAGTGAAGGTAGAGAATATCCAGAAATTAATGAAAAAGGTGAAATTGTAGATGATCTCCCAAGAACAGAAAAAATGAGGTATTAAATTCAAAACCTCAAGCATGATTCAATCCTGAAGACTATTTTCACTAATAAATTTCTCTAAGCCTTCTCCAATAAAAGACAGACCCAACACTAAAACAAACATAGCCATGCCAGGATAGATCGCTGTCCACCAGATACCGGTGGGTAGTGCCACTAATGCCATATTTAAATCACTTCCCCATTCTGGAATATTCTCAGGGAGACCTAATCCAAGAAATCCCAATCCCCCAAGAACCAATACAGCATCTGCAGCATTAAGTGTTAAGACTACAGGAACAGAAGTAAGGACATTTTTAAGAAGGTACTTTCTTATTACCCAAACAGGCGAAGCTCCCATTGATATTGCTGCCTCTATATAAAGTTCTGATTTAACCTGTGAAGTCTGGTTTCTGACAAGTCGAAAATATTGAGGAATATAAACGACACACAATGCTATTGAGGCATTCCAGATACCTCTCCCCAATAAAAATGCCATCACAACAGAAAGGAGGAGGACAGGGATGGTATAAAGAGTATCCATGAAAAGAACTAAAATCCTATCCACAAGCCCACCAATATAGCCACTAAAAAGTCCCAAAGATATTCCTACAAGAACTGCAAGAGATACGGCAACAATAACAACCTGTAAAGCGACTCCACTCGCAGCCAAAGTTCTAATACAAACATCTCTTCCTAGTCGATCTGTTCCACACCAATGATCTATAGATGGAGCTGAAAAAATCGGATTCCCCAACCCATATTCACCATTAGGTATTATCTTTAAAGAGATTAACAGTGGAATAAAAATAGAGATGCCTATATATACGGATAGAATTATCAGCCCAGCAAACAATAACCGTGTCGACAAATTCTTTCGTCTTAAAAAACCTATAAGATTCAATAGTCAAACAATAAAACCTAATTAAATTTAGCGGTAAAAGGTAGAAATTAAAAAAAAAATTGCTTAAATAAATTAATACATACAATTTAAGATGCATTTAAAAAATGATGGTCTCACCGTAGGGGAGCTCTCAATAACCATTGCAGCATTAATAATTATAGGTTTTATATGGACAAGCCTAACCAAAGAGAAAGGGAATCAGGAAGTCTCCATGCTTATAAACAATTCAAGTGAGATAAGCTATACACAACAAACATAGATCGTAAAAACATCTATTAATCATTATTTAATTTCAATACAGCCATAAAAGCCTCTTGGGGAACATCTACCTTCCCCATAGACTTCATTCGTTTTTTTCCTTTTGCCTGTTTCTTCAATAATTTCTTTTTTCTAGAGATATCGCCTCCGTAACATTTGGACAAAACATCTTTTCGTAAGGCACTAATACCTTCACTTGCAATAATTCGACTCCCAATTGAAGCCTGTAAAGGAATCTTAAATTGCTGTTTTGGAATAAGTTCTTTTAATTTCTCAACAAGTCCTTTTCCGACACCATAAGCATTATCTTTATGAACAATTGTCGTTAAAGGATCTGCTCGCTCTGAATTAATTAACACGTCCAATCTGACTAAATCATTTTCTCTATAACCAATCAAATGATATTCCATAGAAGCATATCCCTTGGTTCTACTTTTCATCTGATCAAAGAAGTCGGTGACAACTTCTGCTAAAGGTATTTCATAAATAAGAGTGACTCGATCAGTCGTTATGTACTTCATATCAATAAAGTCTCCTCTTCTGTCCTGACAAAGTCCCATCAAAGTTCCGTTATAGTCATTAGGAGCATAAATTTCCATTCTGACGTAAGGTTCTTCTATGGTTTCACGTTTTTGAGGGTCTGGAAGTGTAGCGGGATTATCGATCATCAAAACTTCCCCATCAGTCATTTTCACTTTATAAATAACTGAGGGTGCAGTAACAATTAAATCCAAATCATATTCGCGTTCTAAACGCTCTTGAACAATTTCCATATGCAATAAACCTAAAAATCCACATCGGAAACCAAATCCCATTGCACTACTAGTTTCAGGTTCATATTTCAATGCAGCATCGGATAGCTGTAATTTATCTAGAGCCTCTCTTAAATCTGGATATTGATCTGCATCAGTTGGGAACAACCCACAAAAAACCATTGGTTTGGCTTCGGTATAGCCTGGCAAAGCTTCATCAGCAGGTCTATCCTGCAACGTAATCGTATCTCCAACTCGCGCATCAGCAACTGCTTTTATAGATGCAGCTAAATATCCAACTTCACCGGCATGAAGAGAATTTACTTTAACCTGATCAGGAGCCATCACACCTATTTCATCTAACTCATAACTTTTTTTACTAGCCATAAGTAAAACCTTGTCTTTCTTACTTATGCCACCACTCATGATTCTGAAATAGACAATCACCCCTCTGTAAGGGTCGTAATAAGAATCAAAGATAAGTGCTTTTGTAGCTTGATCAGCATTATCTTTTGGAGAAGGTATTCTATCTACTACTGCTTGCAGTATTTCTGGTATGCCAACCCCTGTTTTAGCAGAACAGGAAATTGCCTTAGATGTATCTAAACCAATAATTGATTCAATTTCATTTTTGATTTTCTCAGGATCAGCACCAGGCAAGTCAACTTTATTCAGAACAGGAATAATTTCTAAATCATTTTCCAAGGCAAGATACACATTTGCCAAAGTTTGAGCTTCAACTCCTTGACTAGCATCAACAACCAGCAAAGCTCCTTCGCAGGCCTGTAATGATCTACTCACCTCATAAGAAAAGTCAACATGACCAGGCGTATCAATCAAATTCAGGACATATTCCTCTCCATCATCCGCTTTATAATTCATTCGTGCAGCCTGTAATTTTATAGTTATTCCTCTCTCTCTCTCAAGTTCCATATTGTCCAAGAATTGATCTTGCATGTCTCTAGAGGAGACAGTGCCAGTATCCTGAAGAAGCCTGTCTGCCAAGGTTGATTTACCATGGTCAATATGAGCAATTATGCAGAAGTTCCTCAGACGAGAAATGGGCACATTAGTCATACGAAAGCATTCAAAGGAGCAAGATCTTCATTTATCAATTCAACTCTGAATAAAGATTAAATATAGCTCACCAGTACTAAAGTTTTAAATTAATTTAAGTAAGAAATCGTTTCTTTTGCGAATTGCCAAAAGTGCTTCTTGATTTGAATTAATATCAGTCCCAATACTGGGGAAAAGCTCTAACATTTTATTTTTCCATTTACTTGATTTCATTTTTTCTTGCCAACATCGGTTTAAAACTTCAATCATGATTGTTACAGCTGTGCTTGCGCCTGGAGAAGCCCCAAGCAAAGCAGCTAAAGATCCATCTGATGAAGTAACAACTTCTGTCCCCATTTTTAAAACACCACCTTTAGATGTTTGTTTAATTATTTGAACACGCTGTCCTGCAATTGAAAGCTTCCAATCATTAGGTGAAACCTTCGGAAGAAATCTTTTTAAAGTTTTGATTCGATCCTCATTTGTTTGTATTAATTGATTTAATAAGTATTTTCCTAGATCTATGTTTTCTAATCCTGCTTGGAACATAGAGAAAAGATTAGTTGTTTTGATAGATCTAAACAAATCCAATTTTGATCCATGTTTTAAAAAATTTGAACTAAATCCTGCAAAAGGACCAAACAAAAGAGATCTTTTTCCATCTATCCATCTTGTGTCTAAGTGAGGAACAGACATTGGTGGTGCTCCAACTGCTGCGTTGCCATAAACCTTTGCATTATGTGTTTTTGTTAATTTCTCCTCATCACAAATCAACCATTTGCCGCTGACAGGAAACCCTGCATATGACAATCCTTCTGGAATTCCCGATTTTTGCAAAAGGGATAAAGCTCCTCCTCCTGCCCCAAGAAAAACAAACTTTGATCTAACGACTCTATTTTTTTGTGCTCCTTTTAAAGATAAATACCAATCTCCTTCTCTATCTTGTTCAAGATTTTCAACATTAGTAGAGTAGTTAATCTCAATAGATTTTGACCCTTCAATTTGATTGATATATGAGCGAGTTAAATTACCAAAATCAATGTCAGTTCCTCTTTGAATTCTTGTAGCAGCAATCTTTTCACTCTTCTTTCTACCATCCATAATCAATGGAATCCAATCTGTTAATTCATCATCATCCTTGGTGAATTCCATTTGAGCAAAAGCGGCATGAGAACTAAGAGCAGAAAACCTTTTTTCAAGCAAAGAAATATCTTTATCTCCAAAGACAAGGCTGATGTGTGGCAACTTATTTAAAAATTTTTTTGGTATCAATTTTCCTTTTTCTGCCAACGATGCCCAAAACTCTAAGCTTTGCTCAAAGGATTTATTTATTTCAAAAGCTTTGGTGGTACTAAGAGAGCCATCCTCTTTGATTGGAGTGTAATTAAGCTCACAGTTAGCGGCATGTCCTGTTCCAGCATTATTCTTGGCGCAACTACTTTCCAAACCAGCAGAAGATAATCTTTCAACAACAAGCAATCGTAAATCCGGCTCAAGCTCATGCAGAAGTACTGCAAGAGTTGAGCTCATAATACCTGCTCCAACTAATATTGCGTCATAAGTATTTTCTGACTCTGAGGCACTGGTATTAAACAAAATCTTTATCAAGATTACATACAGACTATCCTGCAATTAACTAAGCTAAGCAAAATTAAATTAAGTAAACTGAAATGAGCGACGAAACTCTTGCACTGACGACTGAAAACGTTGAAAAGGTTCTTGATGAATTAAGACCATTTCTCATGGCTGATGGAGGAAATGTAGAGATAGCTGAAATAGATGGACCCATCGTCAAAGTTAGACTTCAGGGAGCTTGCGGAAGTTGCCCGAGTAGCACAATGACTCTAAAAATGGGTATCGAAAGGAAGCTAAGGGAAATGATTCCAGAGGTTAGCGAAGTAATACAAGTTTTATAAATTAACTTTCTAATTAACCTTTATTATTTAATTTAGAGAACTTAATTCCCTTTTAATTGCAGACTTATAATCAAGACAATCTAAAGGGAGTCCATTATAAATGAGATAGCCTATTGGAGCTATAAGACCAACTGTAAAAATAAGGTTAGATAATTCTAAACCTATGTTTCTTAGCAAAAAAGTTATTCCATAAATACCTAAAAGATAAACATGCAGAATCAAAAACTGTTTAGAATTTTGAACAGGCCATCTAAAGATAGAACCTAAGAAAAACAAAACACCTTTCATCAATCTTATTTATAGTTGAATGATCATAC
>CACPLK010000041.1 GCA_902634795.1 uncultured Prochlorococcus sp.
ATACAAGAAGTGCAGTGAGATCTGCTTTACTCACACCAGGAAGTTGAGCAGCATGTCCAAGACTTTTTGGCTGAGAAATTGTTAATTTTTCTCTCGCTTCTTTAGATAGTGTTTCTATATCATTGTAATTTAAATTTTTTGGTAATAACTTTTTACTTTGCTGTTTTATTTGATTTATTTGTGCTTTTTGTCTTTCTAGATAACCGGTATACTTAATATCTATTTCAACTCCCTCTTGAACATCTAAAGGAATACTTTTAGTTGCTAAATTATAATTAATTAGGTCTTTGTAGTGAATATTTGTTCTTCTCAGGAAATTTGCTAGTGTTATTGAACCTTTAATAGCTGTACCAGTTGAGGAATAGATTTCTTTTGCAGATTCATCACTTTCTTTAATACGCTCTTTGTCTAATCTTGTTTTTTCATGATCGATCAATTGTTGCTTAGTAGTAAAAATTTTCCATCTTCTTTCATCAATCAATCCTAATTTGTAACCAAGTGGAGTGAGTCTTCTATCTGCATTGTCACCCCTTAAAATTAATCTATATTCACTTCTACTAGTTAATACTCTATATGGCTCTTTTAAATCTTTTGTAACTAAATCATCAATCATAGTGCCTATATAACTACTCTCTCTTTCGAAAATAATTCCTTCTTTATTGCTTACTAATCTTGCAGCATTTAAACCTGCTACTAAACCTTGTGCAGCAGCTTCTTCATATCCTGTTGTTCCATTTAGTTGCC
Organism: uncultured Prochlorococcus sp.; assembly: GCA_902634795.1. GTDB lineage: Bacteria > Cyanobacteriota > Cyanobacteriia > PCC-6307 > Cyanobiaceae > Prochlorococcus_B. Next base: position 745 of record CACPLK010000041.1, read on the forward strand.
CTGCACTAAATAAACCACTTATTCTTTTTGTTTCTAGTGTTGCTTCTAATTGTGTGGCCGGTATATAGTCATACTCCACTGCGTAAGCAGGTCGAAGCATTACGCATTTTTGCAAGCCTGGCAGAGTTCTTAAAAGTTCTAATTGTAAGTTTTCGGGCAGGCCAGTTGAGAAACCTTGTACATACATTTCTGGAGTATCTCTACCTTCGGGCTCCAAGAAAATCTGGTGTGAATCTTTATCAGCAAAACGTACAATTTTATCTTCAATGGATGGACAATATCTTGGACCTTTACTATCAATAAAACCTCCATAAATAGGAGTTAAATGAAGATTATTTTTAATAAGTTGATGAGTTTCTTTTGTTGTTCGAGTGATATGACAACTCATTTGTTCTCCACTTTTCCACGAGAGAGGATCAAAAGAAAAGAATTTATCTGAAGCATCGCTCAGTTGCTCATCTAGGGAGTCAAGATCAATAGTTCGTTTATCGACACGCGCAGGGGTTCCCGTTTTTAAACGATCAGTAGTAAAGCCTAACTTTTGTAATTCTTCAGTTAACCCTTCAGAGGCCTGTTCTCCTGCTCGACCTGCACTCATAGATTGATTGCCAATCCAAATTCTGCCTCCTAAAAACGTTCCTGTTGTGAGTACAACTGCTTTTGCATGAAAAACGCTTCCAAAATAGGTTTTAACTCCTTTTATAAATCCAATTCTCTCTTGAATTTCTGGTGTATTTTTTTCAATCGTATTGGAAAAATATTCAATTTCTAGCCCAGTAACCATTGCCTCTCTAATCTTTAAATTTGCAGTGTTTTGAAGGATTTTTAGCATTTCATGTGCATATGATCGCTTATCTGTTTGTGCTCTCAATGCTCTTACTGCAGGCCCTCTGCTTGCGTTAAGGACTCTTTTTTGAAGAGCTGTTATGTCGGCTAATTTTCCGATGACCCCTCCTAACGCATCAACTTCATGGACTAATTGACTCTTGGCTGGTCCTCCTACTGCGGGATTACATGGCTGCCATGCGATTCGATCTAAATTGAGTGTAAATAAAGCTGTATTCAATCCTAATCTCGCTGAAGTCAGTGCAGCTTCGCAGCCTGCATGACCACCTCCTACAACTATTACGTCAAAACTTTCATTTGAAGATTGTTTAATAATCATCAATTAAGCATTTAGGAATTTAATTTTCGAACAATTAAGCTGCAAGATTTCTAAATCTAGTGAATTGGGGTTCAAAAAGTAATTTAACTGTTCCAACCGGTCCATTTCGGTGTTTTGTCACGATAACTTCTGTAATTCCTCTATCAGTAGTTTCTGGATTGTAATACTCATCCCTATAAATCATTAGAACTAAGTCCGCATCCTGTTCTATTGAGCCAGATTCACGCAGATCGCTCAGCATTGGTCTTTTATTGGTTCTTGATTCAACTCCTCTACTTAATTGAGATAACGCGATGACAGGTACTTTAAGTTCTCTTGCCATACCTTTAAGACCTCTCGTAATCCTTGAGATTTCTTGAACTCGATTATCGGGCGAAGTACCTTCCATTAGTTGTAGATAATCAATGACAATTAGTCCTAGCTCTTTTCCTTGTTCAGCAATGAGGCGACGACATAAGGACCTCATCTCAAGAACACTTGAGTTTGGTTTGTCATCAATGAAAATTGGTAATTGACCAAGTGTATTAATACCTTGACCAAGCAATGGCCATTCATCTTGTTGCAAACGTCCAGTTCTTAATCGACTGCTTTCAATACCTACTTCGCTTGATAGCAGTCTATAGGTTAGTTGCTCTTTACTCATCTCAAGACTGAATACACACACAGGTAGGTCATGAAGTTGCGCTACGTTTTTAGCCAAATTAAGAACTATTGAAGTTTTTCCCATTGCCGGTCTTCCTGCAACAATTATTAGATCGCTCCTCTGAAGTCCTTGTGTCATTGCATCGAGATCGTAAAAATTAACTGGTATGCCTGCCACTGATGTACCAAGTGATCTACTTTCTATTTCATTGAAAGTACTAGTTAGAATTTCTGCAGTAGGTGTTAAACCTTTGGATGGTTGCTCTTGGCTAATAGCAAAGATCTTTTGTTCAGCTTGATCAATGGCTTCTTCCATAGGAAGGCTTTGATCAAAGCCTAATTTGATCACATCATTTCCAGATTTAATTAATTGTCTGCGCAGAAATTTATCGCTAATTAATTTAGCAACTTGTTCGATTGAAGCTGTAGATGTAACCCTCTCAACCAGTTCAACTAATCGGTTGTTGCCTCCAACTTTTTCTAAAGAATTTGTATCGGCAAGCCAAGCGCTCATTGCTGTTAAATCTGTAGGCTTGCCTTGGCTATGAAGCATTAATGCTGTTCTGTATATTTCTCTATGAGCAGATGTGTAAAAAGCTTCAACTTGTAGCAAATCAGCTATTCGTCCTATCGCATCAGGATCCAATAAAATTCCACCAAGAACAGATTCTTCTGCTTCCAAATTTTGTGGTGGTATTTGGTCAGGTTGAGCTTCAAAGCGAGGTTTATCAATCTTGGAATTACTAAAAGCTCCAAAATCTTTACCTTGTTTTGAAAAATCCCCGTTATTTGAAGAGGGGGTACTTATCATTTATTGCTTTTTGGACAAGGACACCTACTTTGGCTTGTTCAGGCAAAGATGCAACTATTAGTAACTTGTAACTTCAAGGTTTAACTCAGCATTCACTTCGTTGTGAAGCTTGATTTGCACTTTATATTTCCCAACACCATGAATCTCAGGGACAGATATGTCTCTACGATCTACATCCTTTTTGGTAGCTTCTTTAATAACTTCTGCTACATCACCATTTGTCACTGTTCCAAATAAGACCCCATCTTCTCCTACTTGTTTTTTGACAATAAATCTTCCAATTGTTGTTAGAGCCGTTTGGAAATCAATAGCTTCCTGTTTTTTAGCAGCTTCTTTTTCTGCTTGTTTTGCTCTTCTGTGCTCAACTTGTTTTAAAACAGTTGGAGTAACTGGTAATGCTTTTTTGTTGGGTAATAAAAAGTTTCTTGCATATCCAGGAGCAACCTCAACAAGGTCACCATCATTTCCAAGACTTTTTATGTCTTCATTTAGAACAACTTGCACTCGCTTAGCCATAGTCAAAATGAATTAATGTTATTGAATTATTGTTAGTAATATTACGACGCGACAGGGAGTCTAATTTTTTTGGCTAATCCAATTGCTTTTAAAAACCGTATGTGTTGCCAAGTGAGATCTATTTGATTTCGTTGAAGGCCATGCTTCGCTGAATTAGGAAAAGCATGATGATTATTGTGCCACCCTTCTCCAAAAGTGAGCGCTGCCACCCATTTATTATTTTTAGAATTATCTCCACTCTCATATGCAATAGAACCCCAGCAATGAGTTGCTGAGTTAACGAGCCAAGTGATGTGATAAACAAAAACTAGTCTGAGAGGAATTCCCCATAGGACCATTGCCCATCCTCCAACGCCAGCTGATTGGCCAATTAAATAAAGCGTTGCGCCTAAAGGTATTTGCAAAAGTAAAAAATTTTTATTTAAAAAGCGATAGTACGGATCTTTGATTAAATCTCCAGAAAGTCTTGGAACGGCTTTCATGGCAGGTACATTTTCAAACATCCATCCCATGTGACTCCACCAAAATCCTTTGTTGCTGTCATGATGATCAGCTTCAGTATCGGAAAAAGTATGATGATGCCTATGAAGACCGACCCAATCAATTGGTCCATGTTGGCAGCTTAATGCCCCACAAGTTGCAAAAAACCTTTCAAGCCATTTTGGAACTTGAAAAGAACGATGTGAAAGAAGGCGATGATAACCAGTCGTTACTCCTAAGCATGCAGTTACCCAATACAAGAAAATAAATCCAGAAAATGCTAACCAGCTCCAAAATTGAGCTTGCAAGGTAAATATTGTTAGCGCATGAATTGTAAGCATAAATATTACTGTTCCCCATCTTTTTCTGGCCCTTTGGTTGTGAATTCTCCTTGGTACATGCCCTTGGAGCTTCTTCGATGCAGCCATCGCTTTGTCGGCAGCAACTGGTTTTTTTAATGGAGCCGAAGCCTCGATTAAACTTGAAACCATTAGTGATCCGTTTACTTGGTGTATATAATATATGATAAGGATCCTAATCAGGTCTATTTATCAATCTTGAATGTGATTTGTGACCTCTAGTTTTCGGGATCAATTAACTGCAGGTAGAAGGGCGATGGCTCATCTAGTGCATGTATGGCATGAGCGTAACGGTTGGTCTCATAAAGTTCTTCCTGCTTTGGCTGAATGCTTGGATTTAGGGAGAGTTCATAGTTCTCAAATCTCAAACCTACGGAATGGAAAATTAGTATCTCCAAGCCCTGAAGTATTTTTTGCTTTGGGAAAGGTAAATCAAGTACTTTCTCGTGGGTTAGAGAATATAGAAAGTCAAATATTGAGCGTTCATCCTGAGTTGCATAGATCGCTTCAAGAATCAGCTATCGCTGTTCAGGGAAATGATAATAATCCACTTTCTGCGGGTGACTTTTTTGAGATTTTTGTTGGTTTAGCGTCGTTACCTTCTTCTTTCGATTGGTTTATTGAGGAAGCTGAGGCCCCTGTGCTTAGCGCTGCTCTGGCTGATTATCTATGTAAAGGAAGGTCCTGGAGAATGTGTAGACAACAAGTTATGTCAGCATATCCAGTAAGTAAAAAGCAACGAAGAGACAGGTTTGAAGCTGTTATGGCTGGTTTAAAAGATTACACAGCCGAGGAACTGGATGGGGAATTGCTAGATTTACATGCAACTAATAAATTGTTAAATACAAATAATTTGCAAGGTGCAGATGACTTTTTGGAAAACCTTCGCCAAAGAGGCTTATTACTTAAAGATCAAGAAAAATTAGAAATTATTTTTTCAGATTAATTTTATCTAACTTTTTTATGCTTAATTAAAAATCATATGTTACAAAAATCTGCTAAAAATTTTGTTAATCATATAGAAAAAAAATTATACTTATCAATTCAAGAAAAGACTGAAAGCATAACATTTAAATTAGAAAAAGTATTAAAGGCTTTCTCTGATTCTCATCTAAACGTACAACATTTTGCATCGTTAACAGGATATGGACATGGAGATTTAGGTAGAGATATAATTGATAAAATTTTTGCAGATGTTTTAGGATCTGAAAAAGCAGCGGTAAGGCTTCAGCT
>CACPLK010000042.1 GCA_902634795.1 uncultured Prochlorococcus sp.
CAAAAGATGAAGATTGCGATGGCAACTAATCTTTAGAGAAAATAAAAAACAGATATTTAAGTAATTATTCCTACACGGCTGACAGTGGTTTGTTCTTATATTTTTTGAACTTCTCAGGACAACCTTCTTTTTATACTGAGCTTTAGAAGGTTGTTTCTTTGAATAAAAAACGTCAGTGCCCCCCCCCCAGAAGCCAATCAATTGATGACCAGTGCAATTGATTGCCTGACGTACATTTATCCTAAAATTACCTTTTCTTCAATGGCTTTGTAGGACCGTACGTCTTGGGTAGGGAAACCGTAGAAAGAATAGAACTCTTTTAATTAGACATTTAAAAAGGGCCTCAAGGGGCCCTTTTTCTTTACCGATTCTTTGGAAGCTTCTGGATATTGGTGGCCTGGGGCCAAGTGTCTAGTAGAAAGGCTTTTTGACTCCGTTAGGGCACCTAAACGATGCAGAGGAGGTTCGACTGAATTGACGCACCTAAATCATTGATCCTTGTCGCATCAGACGAATAGCCTACTTATTCATTGAGAATGTTGGAGCAGGAACCAGAATTCAGTTCGCTTCTCTTAAATACTCAGGTGGAGTGTCGACCATCAATGGTGCCTCTGAGCTCAACAAACATATCTTTGCTCTATTCGCACCTCAACGCAATCAGCCTTAATGCCCATTGCATTTCCACTACACCTGATCAAAAATAGTAAGTTTGGGGTCTAGCTAAGATCTAATCAATAAATCAAAAACATGAATCAGTCTCCAGAGAAAGAGAAGGGAATGAGCTTTATTAAAAAAGCTGGTAAATGGGCTCCATTAGTTGGAGGAGCATGGATTGTTCTGAATATTGTTGTTCCATTAGCTCTTCTTCGTATTCCTGCAGTCCAAAAATACTTAGTAGTACTTGAAGACAAACTCCCATTTGATATTCCAGGTATTGGTTAGATGGCAACAGAGATTATTTGTTTTTTCTTGCTTGGTATTGCAGCACTGCTTCTAAATGCTGGACTCGACGCTCAAGTTCTTCCACTCTTTTGGCTAATTCTTCCATTAGTAATCAAATTAAGTTTCGACAATATAACCAGAAAGAAAGCATTCCTCATCAACAAAAAAACGAAATAAAGGCTAAGGTCTTGAAAAATTAGCCGAAAAGCTTTGAACGAGTTACAAGCATTGACGCTATCAGGGGCATTAGCTGTATTTGCTATTACCTGGCTATTTTTTGGTTTTGGGGATGACGATGATGATGGAGGCGGAATGATGAGACCTGTCAGACAAAATGCAGATTAAAATCAGTTGCTAATTAGAAAGGGAAAAGCCTCGATTTGAAGAAGACATTCCAAGAGTATTTTAACAAGTCCTAAAGCTAATCAACCTTCTGATCAAGCATTAGCCTAAGTAATGAGAGCATGGGTATATGAAAAATTTTCTGATCAAATTAGCTTTATTCGTATTCATTGTTTTCTCTGGATTGAATAGTGCTGAGGCTGTAATACAAGGCTGGGTTCCACCAGAGGATTATGGAGAAGGTGACTCATATGAAATGGGAATGGAATCCGAAGAAGAAGCTGTAGGAATGGATTCACAAAGTGAAGAGTTGAGTATGGAGGATATATTTGGGGATGAACAAGTTTTTCCTTTTCCACCTGGTCTAGGCAATTAATCAAAAGGCAAACATTCGCTTTAGTAAGGTAGATGCAGATAACTATCTAACTTTTAAGTTTGTTGAACTAATGGCAGCAATAAAAAAAGACTCAGAGCCTCTAGATAACTTATCCAGTCAAGAGATAGAGGATATTGTTAGATCAAACGAAATCTTGGATCAAGAAAATGAAAGACTAATCAAAGAAGAAGAAATAGAGGCACAAAGATTTTCAAAGACAAAATCTACAAAAAGATTGCTTAGACGATTAAGAAGATCTCCACTTGAAGTGATAAATCGATCACTATTTTTTGTATTCATTGGTAGTTTTATCTTCTCCTTTGTCTCTGTTTACTCAATCAATAAATTGTGGTTTATCTTTTATGTCATCAGTGCCTTCTCATGTGTGTTATACACTCCCAATAGACAAGCCCTCAAGGAACTAATTGCAGCATGGCCTAACATCGAAGATCTTTTAAAAAAAAGAAGTCTATGGAAATAAATTATTGAGACTTATAGGGCATAGATTTTAAAATTATTTTTTGAGCTAAGTCTGATCTATCCTAAATTCATAATTGATTAAAAGGTAATGGATAAGAAAGGAGCCAAAGGGTACTGGATCTCAACTGCAAAGGTTATTAATCAAGAATTATTTAATGAATATGTCGAAAAAGTTGGACCATGGCTCAAAGAAAATGGTGGAGAGGTATTTGCGAAAGATAAAGACCCAATAGGAAAAGAAAAAACTGAAGATTCAAACCTAGCCGTCATTTGTGAATTCCCATCAATGCGAATAGCAGTAGAAGCTTATGAATCCAGCGAATATCAAGAGCTATCAAAGCTACGTACAGCCGCGACAGTTAATTCTACTTTCACAATCATGGAGGGAATGGACGAGGCTACAAAACTTAGAAGAGCAATGGGAATGTAGATAATGGCATCAGCCACTTCACCATTCATTTCACATGGATGGATGAATTGAACTAATTCCTTACCGCATTAAAACTCAAGGAGGCATATTTTGATGAGTACTCAAATTAGAAGTGACGATCCAGAACTAGTCAGGAAAAACCTTGAATTAATTATTAGTTCGAACAATTACCAATTAGCCCATGAAGATAGAGAGTTACTCAATAGTGATGAAATGAGAGGAGTGCGAATGCTTCTAGAAATTAATAAACCAGAAAAAATCCTAGAAGAACAAAATATTTTATCAACAATCATCGTCTTTGGAGGAGCGAGCCTTACCGATAAAAGCTCTATAAATAACAGACTTGAACTAGCGAAGAACTCTCTCACCAAAGATCCGAGCTCATCTGATTTACAGAGAGAAATAACACGTCTAAAAAATTTACAATCGATATCTCATTACTACGATTCGGCCAGAGAATTCGCAAAGATTGTCTCCAGACAAAACCAAAAAGAACACTGCAATTCACATGTAATTGTCACTGGTGGCGGCCCAGGGATTATGGAGGCTGCCAACAGAGGCGCTTTTGATGCCGACTGTAAATCCATAGGTTTAAATATAAGTCTCCCAAACGAACAACATCCCAATGCTTATATCACTCCTGGGCTTTGCTTCAAATTTAATTATTTCGCCTTACGAAAATTTCATTTTGTGATGCGATCCGTTGCAGCTGTCTTTTTCCCTGGGGGATTTGGAACATTTGATGAACTCTTTGAATTACTAACTCTTCGTCAAACAGGAATGAAAACACAAATCCCAATTATTCTATTTGGTCGAGATTATTGGTCGAAAGTGATCAACTTTCAATTTCTTTCAGACCATGGACTTATCTCAGATGAGCACATGAATCTCTTTCAATACGCCGATAGTGCTTCAGAAGCATGGGACATTATCAAACAATAAACGTATCATCTGATAATGGATTGGAAAACATCACTAGATTGGTATTGTTCAGGCAACATTCTCGAGGAAGAGGATATTGAGCTTTTAGAAAAACATTATCAACAGGTAATCAAAGAAATCGATACGAATCTCTCCCTTGAACTAGCTCCAAAACATATTTGTAATCAAACCAATATTCCAGAGGGAAGTTCTTGGTTTACAGCAGTAGCAGTTGTACTTGATCGATTAAATCCTGTTAAGACTGGCAAGCCAAGAAGTTTAATCGTTGATCAATTAAGACGAAAGCAAAGCAGTTAAGCCCTCTTTATACAAAAGAGTTGAACATAAAAGACCCGATGCCCAACAAAGTCCTCTAGCAGGAGGAATATCGCCAACATAAGCACCGATATAGATAAACCTCACAATTGGGTGAACCCACGCAGCTATTACGGCCACAGGAGAGACAACACCAGCAATCAGACATAGCAGACATGCAGGAGCGTGAAGAGTTATGCTCTCCCAGCAATTTTGATGACACCAAACAGCTCTTTTACCAAAATCGGGGAGCTCGTCAAACAAAGCCCTTGGAGCACTCATATTCTCAGCAGAATATCCAGCTTTGACTCGGCCAAAAGTTAGTGGCCCAATTGAAAGCAAAACAACAACGACAGACAGGCAAAGGCTCCAAGCAAAAGCTGTTTCCATGGAATAAAAAATGATATCTCGACCCTAAGCGAGGCAGAGTCAAAGTGAGGATCAAAGGTTGGGTTTCAACTGATAAGCCTAAAAGTTCATTCAAATAAAATTTTCAAAAAGAAGATAAAAAAACAATAATTAGTTAATAAGCTTGTTATTCTCTAGGAGTCATAAAGAGTTCTGCTCGACTAAATCATCCATTATCAAAGTAATCCAACCATGGACTGGGATTCTGCAAAACAACATTGCAATGAGCGAAACTGGCAATGGACATTGGAATTAATCAATCAGGCACAAAAGGAGATGGAAGAATTAGAGACAAAACTAAAAAAATGTGAGGATCAGCAGAAAGCTAATCGTTTATATAACGCCTGTAATTACTAATGGAAGAAATGAGCGCAACAATAGTTCCATTGGGTTCACTTGCACTTTTATTTGCTGTGATATCAATCCTTGTGTTCCTTAGGAAGGCAAGTATCGCAAGACAAGCTGATGAGTCAATAAAAAATAGAATGGATGCAAAAAGAAATGAAAAGACCGAATCTCTTGAAGAACAAAAAAAACGCTTAGAAATGTTGCTTAGAAAATAAAAAGATACTTACTTACAAATTATCGTCGCTTATTTTGCCAATTCTTTTGATCGGATTAGATCCATCTCTATGATTCGCTGGATCAAATGGGAAATTTGTATCTGGTCCTAAAAGATCATCAATACTTTTGGTATCCATTGAGCCTTGATCATTTTCAATATCAACATCCGTTGTCATTAAAACCGGCTGTGCTTCAACTGACTGGAAGCAAAAACTAACTACTAAAAATAGGGAAAGAAATAATCCAAAACAAGTTTTTATAACACTTTTCATTGAGAAGTAAAAGATTAACTATTTGCTCAAGGAAAGTATATTTCCTTATTTTTCTTTCAACTACTAGTCCTCAAAAATCAGACATGCAGGTGAGGAAGGATTTAAAGCACACTCTCTCTCCCAGTATGAAGCGATCGCTGTCATTCCTCTTTTGACCGCCTCGTGTTTTCTACCTATGTCACCCATATTTTCTCTGGGGACACTAAATGAAGTTTGAAGTTTCATAGTTTTCCTCTTCAATTAATCTCGGTATAAACCATCAAGAAGGCCTATGGCAAGTGAATTTATCCTCATCTTTCTTTTAAATTATTTTAGACTCATCAATTAAAATATTTTTAATCTGGGAAACTCAATTTTTGACATCTGATGAGCTGCTTAAAAAAAGCAAAATCAACCCAAGCAATTAAGGGTTATAACAAGTGACTTCAACAATAATTTCAATAATGACATTAGGCATCGCTATTATAGGGATTTCAGTTTGGTGGGTCAGAACGACCCTCAAAAAAGGTAACAAGGCACTTGAAGAAAGCCAAAAAGAGAATCTAGACAATTAACACTTTCATAGATTTAGGTACAAAGAAAGCAATGCTTTGAGAAAAACCATTTGAACATTTAGTAAAAAAAAGAACCTCCACTTAAATAGTGGAGGTGCTAAGAAACACATTCTTCAGACCAACTATCAGCTACTTCTTATTAAGAGCAGCCTTAACCTTTGTGGGAGACAACGCCTTTAGCTCCTCTTTTAGTTCGTTTTGACGTTCATCAAGAACTTTAATACGTGCTTGATAACTCTCTTCTAATCTCTTTCTAGAGTCCTCGATGTTATCGAGTTCCTCTTGACGTTGGTTACGCTTTAGCTCTTCAAGCT
>CACPLK010000043.1 GCA_902634795.1 uncultured Prochlorococcus sp.
GCTATAAAGATATAAATCAATCTTCACTATTTGAATCAAATTCAGAAAAGTTAAATGAACCTTTCAACCCAATAAAGCTTACTCCTTTACCTTTAAGTTTTTGGAGGTGGCCGAAAGCAATGCATGAAGGACCTGCGGTGTATTTTGTAATGGATGAAATTATTGATTCTGATGAAAATATACTTTTATACATCGGAGAAACATTTTCCGCAGAGAAAAGGTGGAAAGGGGAACATGACTGTAAAAATTATCTTGCAAGTTATTCCGAGTATCTACACAAAGCAAACATGTCAACCAAGTTAAACATTCGTTTTTGGCTTGATGTTCCAATTAAAACTAAAGAGAGAAGAAAATTAGAACAACAGCTTATCCAAACTTGGCTACCACCATTTAATAAAGAGACAAGAGAAATATGGGCGACGCCATTTACTTCTCAAATCAACTAATAAAAATTGTTATCATAATTGTAAGAATAAAAATTAGATGCAAATTTCAGCTGTCTCCAAAGAAATTAACGAATGGTCAGGATCAGTACTTATTGCTGGAATTTTGGAAGGAACGGTCGAAAGCCAAATAAATTTATTTAAGACCATAATAAAAGATACTTTTTTGACCAAAAGGTTCACTGATTCAAAGTTCGAGGGCAAAAAAACTCAGAAATTGTCCATTGAACTCATCGAAGGCAAAGTAAAAAAAGTAATTTTTATAGGTTTAGGCAAGGCCGAAACTCTTCAAATTGATGATCTACGGACTGCAGCTTCAATTGGTACTCGTCAAGTTTTAGCTTATGAAAGAAAGTTAGGAATATTTTTCCCTTGGGATGCGTTTAACCCTTCCTTAGCTGCATGCGCAGTTGGAGAAGCAGTTCGGTTGTCATCTATTAAAGATTTTAGATTCAAATCAAAATCAAAAGAACCTACTCAAATAGAAGAAGTTGAATTGATTGGCTTGGACACCAAAACTACTAAATCAGCCATTGCTGAAATAAATCCAATTTGCGAAGGAGTTATATTTGCAAGAGAACTTGTTTCAGCCCCTCCCAATTTTCTTACACCATATCAAATGGCGAAAGAGGCTGAAAAATTAGCCACCGAATATAATTTAGAGTTGAAAATTCTTGATAAAAAAGAGTGCGAAGATCAAGGGATGGGAGCTTACTTAGCGGTTGCTAAAGGATCAGACCTAGAGCCAAATTTTATACACTTAAAATATTCTCCAAAAACCGCAAAAAACAAAGTCGTATTAATTGGTAAAGGCTTAACTTTTGATTCTGGTGGATACAACTTAAAAGTGGGTGCTTCTCAAATTGAAAAAATGAAATACGACATGGGAGGAAGTGCTAGTGTTCTTGGAACAGCAAGGGCCATAGCAGAACTAAAACCAAGCAATACCGAAATTCATTTTATTGTAGCTGCTTGTGAAAATATGATTAATGGTTCTGCATTGCATCCTGGCGATATCATCACAGCTTCAAATGGAAAAACCATTGAAGTAAACAATACAGACGCAGAGGGGAGATTGACATTAGCTGATGCTTTGGTCTATGCATGCAAACTCAAGCCTGACGCCATAGTAGATCTAGCTACTCTTACTGGGGCTTGCGTAATTGCACTAGGAGATGAAATAGCAGGGTTATGGACTGACAATGATCAGCTCTCTGAGCAATTAACTAAAGCTGCGGATAAAGCTGGAGAAGGTATTTGGAGGATGCCTATGCAAGATTCATACAAATCAGGAATTAAATCATCTATTGCTGATTTACAAAATACAGGTCCTAGACCAGGGGGATCAATTACTGCTGCATTGTTTCTAAAAGAATTTGTGAACTCAAGCATTCCATGGGCTCACATTGATATAGCAGGTACATGTTGGACTGAAAAAGATAGAAATATCAATCCAAAGGGTGCAACTGGATATGGAGTAAGAACTTTAGTCAATTGGATAAAAGAATTGAGTCTCAACGCGAATTAATATATTCACATATAACCAAACGGTTTAAAATATATATTTAAGATCATTGGACTAAGTATTTTGTTATTATTTATTTTTGCCCCAGACTTTGTTTAGCCTATTATCTCTGCCACAACTTGTCCGATAAAAATTATATTTAAGTGGATTTTTAACAGCAAAGTCTTGATGATATTTCTCTGCTAACCAAAATAGTTTTGAATCAATAATATCAACCTTTAATTGATCTAAGGGTATATTCAATAGAACAGAGATATTTTCTTGACTCTCTTTTGCAGCACGCTCTTGTTCTTGATTAGATGTAAAAATAACCGGCTTATATGAATCACCTCTATCACAAAATTGTCCCTTATTATCAAAAGGATCAATATTAATCCAATACTGCTTAAGTAAATCTTTATAGCTAATAACATCAGAGTCAAAACTAACTTTGACAACTTCTTGATGCCCACCATGATTTTCATACGTGGGATTAATTAGATCTCCTCCTGAGTATCCACTTTCCGCAGAAAGAACACCTTCAAGTTCCTCCAGATCATGCTCAAGGCACCAAAAACAACCTCCAGCAAAAATAGCCTCTTCTGAATCAGCAAACACTTGCAACGGGAAAATTATTAATACTTGTAAGATCAGAAAGGTTACTATTAGCCTTCTAAAGATTTTAGTCATTGGAATCATTGAACTAACAAGTCCAGAATATCCATTGATGCTCTATCTGTAACTCCAGGTTTTCCTAATTTATCTTTCAATTTTTTATAACCAAACATTATCTCATCTTTTGTAGAATTATCTTCAATTAATTTTAATGCTTTATTATAGATTTTTTTAGCTTGAAAATCCTCTTGTATAAACTCCGGGATTAACATTTTATTTAAAAGAAGATTAACTGGAGAAATATATTTAATATTAAATCTCAAAAAATATCTTGCAAAAAAAGCGGTGACTCTACTTACTTTATATCCAACTATTTGTGGAACTGAGTTTAGAGCTAGTTCCATATTTATCGTTCCAGACTTAGCCAAAGCAAGATGAGCAGCAGAAAATAAAAATGGCTTTATATCATCAACTTCATTCGACAATATAATTCTTCCAGAAATACCGTATTTATTTAATGAATTATTTAAAATTTCATCAAATTCTTTTAAACCAGATGGGATCAGAGCGATAATTGAAGGGTCCTTTTTCTGAAGAAGCTTAGCCACTTGAAGAAATGTGGGTAAAATATATTTAAGCTCTTGTTTTCGAGAAGCAGGAAAAATAAGAAGAAGTTTCTGATCAGAGCTTAATCCTAATCTCTTCAAAGATTCTTCTCTAGTAGGAATATTTCTATAGAAATCCAACATTGGATGACCTACAAATTTTACATTTCCTCCCTTATTTGAATAAAACTTAGCTTCCTCTTCGAAGATAGCTAATATTTTATCTGTAAAACTAATCAAATCGGTTGTGCCCGAATCACCTAATCTCCATGCCCATTCCTGAGGGGCAATATAATAAATTATCGGTATATTAGGAAACTTTTTTTTTAATTTTAATCCTAGTCGAATATTTGGACCCATATAATCAATTAAAACGACTGCATCAGGAGGGGAAGAACTTAAGTAATTATCAATTTTCGATTGTGCATTTAAAGTGGGTAGTACGTAAGGAAGAGCTTCTAAAAAACCAATTGCTCCTATGGAAGAAGTATTAGATATTAATTGAGCCCCAGCTTCTTTCATCCTTTCACCACCTAAAGCAATTATCTCTATTTCAATTTTTCTTTTTTCTGCATTAGTTTTTAAAGCCTTTATTAATAAACTTCCCTGCAAGTCTCCAGAGACTTCACCAGTACTGATTAATAACTTCATTATTTAGTTGACATTAAATAAGGCATTGGACCTCTTCTACCTTTTCCAATAGAGAGTTCTATAAATCCACATAACCTAGAGGAAGATTGGAATAAATTCTCTTTTCTTGCAATTTTCAAACCATCAGAGATTACATATTCAGATTTAAATAATAAATTCCAAATCCTTTTCAACTGAAGATATTCTTCTTTATTCTCTTTATCTAAACTTTTCCTTTTAATTCCAACTTTATTTAGTCCCCGCATTCTTCCAGGATGACCTTCTGCAAGGCAATATGGAGGAACATCTCTATCTACTCTTGTCATGCCTCCAACCATAGCTAAATATCCAATATGAACAAATTGATGTATCCCCAAGCAGCCTCCAATAATAGCTCTATCTTCAACAACAACGTGACCTGCAATCTGCACGCTATTAGCTATAACTACACGGTTCCCAATTTCACAATTATGTCCTAAATGTGAATACGCCATTAACAAATTCTGATTCCCAACTATAGTTTTCTCCCCTTCAAAGGTAGCCCTATTAATAGTTGTATATTCTCTAAAAGTATTATTATTTCCAATTAAAACCTCAGTAAAATCGCCTTTATATTTCAAATCTTGGGGTTCTAATCCGATACATGATCCTGGGAAAATCTTATTATTTGATCCTATTTTTACTCTTCCCTCGATAATTACATTCGGTCCTATCCAAGTATTTGGACCAATAATCACATCTGGACCAATAACAGTCCCTGAACCAACACATACACCTTCACCAAGTTCAGCCTTAGGAGAAACATCTGCAAAATCATGAATATTAACTTTGCTATCTCCAATTAAGCTTTCAGAAAATTCACGTTCACTCATCACTTCAATCCACAAGAGAAAACATCAAATCTCCAGAACAAACCAACTGATCATCAACTTTTGCTTCTCCCCTCACTTTCCCAAATCTCTTCCTTTTGATACTTATCAATTCACAAGATATTAATAATTGATCTCCAGGGACCACTGGGCGCCTAAACCGAACTGAATCAATCCCAGCGAAAACAAACAGACCTTTTGGGAGATCAGGCATTTGAGATACAATCAAACCACCTACCTGAGCCATTGCTTCTACTATTAAGACGCCTGGCATTAAAGGTCTGTCAGGGAAATGGCCTTGAAATTGGGGCTCATTAAGAGTGACATTTTTTATTGCCACAGCTCTTTTACCAAGATCATGTTCTATCACTCTGTCTACAAGAGCAAAAGGATATCTATGTGGCAAAAGCCCCATTATTTGCTCGCTATTTAAAACAAGAGTTTGGGAAGAAGAAATGTCAGTCAAAATCAGATTTAATTAAGTTAATGCCTTTTGAAGAGAAGCTGCAAATTCAGCATGTAGAGAGTGAGACCCCTTATAAACAAAAATTTGCGCTTTCGGTAAGCCAACAAAAGCTAAATCTCCAATCAAGTCAAGCAATTTATGACGCACTGGTTCATTTGCAAATCTTAAGGGTGGATTCACCCAAGAATCACCATTACAAACCAACGCATTTTCAAGTGCTCCCCCTTTAATTAGACCAGCCCTCTTTAATTCTTCTAACTGATCGAGAAAGCCAAAAGTTCGTGCAGGTGCAATTTCTTTAACAAAATTATTTGGAGAAAGCTCAATAGAAAACATTTGCTGACCAATTGCCTTTTGAGGGAAATCAATCAAACCTATTAATTTCAATTTTTTTGATGGCATTGCAAAAATCACACTTTCTCCTTTATTGAGAAAAATTGGAGCTTTGATTTCTGGCCTTGGTCTAGGAGGTGTAATGGAATTAATCATTCCTACCTTTTCAATTTCCTCGATCCAACAAATCGCAGAGCCATCAAGTAAAGGGATCTCACTTCCATC
>CACPLK010000044.1 GCA_902634795.1 uncultured Prochlorococcus sp.
AAATAAAAAGTGTTTTTCTTCATTAGTAAGTTTTTATGTAACTTGAGTAAGAATTATATTTTTTTGGTGGTGTGGCTATTTACACTCCCTAAACAAATGTTTTTGGGACAAAATGGTCTAAACTAATTACAAGATTTTAATGATACAGTAAATGTTAGTCGTTGAATTCAAAACGGACCAATTGATTTATCAAGTTGGGGCAAGGATATGAGTTTTTTTGAGTCCGAAATTGTTCAGGAAGAGGCGAAAAAACTTTTCACTGATTATCAGAATCTGATGCAATTAGGCTCTGATTATGGGAAATTTGATAGAGAAGGGAAAGTAATGTTTATTGATACTATGGAGAATCTAATGGAAAGGTATAAAGTTTTTATGAAACGATTTGAACTTTCAGAAGATTTTCAGGCAAAAATGACGGTAGAACAGTTAAAGACTCAGTTGAGTCAATTTGGGATTACTCCTGATCAAATGTTTGATCAGATGAACAAAACATTGGTGAGGATGAAATCAGAATTGGATAAATGATTATTAACCTTTGTAATGTTTAGATCATGTTAGATAAATTCAACGAATTTCCTGATTGGATTTCTAGAGGTTTAGATGATCTTTTCCCTTATGCTAAATCTGAAAATTCAGATCAAAGCTTTCTAAAAAGATTAGAACTTTCGACTATAGAAAAAAAACCTTTACGTGTAAAACTTGGAATTGATCCAACAGGAACTGATATTCACATAGGTCATAGTATTCTTTTTAGAAAATTAAGAGCTTTCCAAGATGCTGGACATATTGCAGTACTTATAATCGGAGATTTTACAGCAAGGATTGGGGACCCAACTGGAAAGAGCAAAACAAGAATTCAGCTTTCAAAAGATGAGGTTGAATCAAATGCATTGAACTATCTTGAACAATTAGGCCTAGGTAAAGATCCCAAAGATTCATTACTTGATTTCTCAACTCCTAGTGGCTTAGAAATCAGAAGAAATAGTGAGTGGCTTGAAAATCTTAATTTGTCTAAAGTTATAGAACTTTTATCAAATTCAACAGTTGGTCAAATGCTGGCTAAGGAAGATTTTAGTAATCGATATAAATCTGGGACTCCGATATCTCTTCATGAATTTCTCTATCCACTTCTTCAAGGATATGATTCAGTTGCAATCAAATCTGATTTAGAACTTGGCGGTACAGATCAAAAATTTAATATTGCTATGGGACGAGACTTGCAAAGAGCTTTTGGACAGAAGCCCCAATTTGGAATGCTATTGCCTATTTTAGTTGGGTTAGATGGGGCACAAAAAATGAGTAAAAGCTTAGATAATATTGTAGGAATAAATGAAGATGCATTATCTATGTATTCCAAATTAGAAAAAGTTCCAGATGATTTGGTTTTGAGTTATTTGAATTTACTAACTAATGAAAATTTAAAAGAGTTAAGTCCAAATCCAAGAGAGGTTCAAAAATTAATGGCTTTAAAAATTACATCAAATTTTAGAGGAATAGCAGCAGCAAAAAAAGCTCAATTTAATTCTGAAAAATTAGTTTTGGGTATTAAAGAATCTCTTGAGGAAATACCAGAAGCCTCAATTTCTAATGTGAGTTTTCCCGCTAAAGCATTTTATTTATTTAGTAAGATGGAAATGTGTTCAAGTAGCAGTGAAGCAAGACGTCAAATTCTTGGAGGGGGAGTAAGAATTGATGGAGAAAAAATTAAGGATCCCAATTTAGAGTTTGATACTCCAGATGATCTCATAGGAAAAATATTGCAAGTAGGAAAGAAAAAATTTCTACGTGTTTCAAATTGATAGATTGTTATGAAAAAAATAGATAATCCAAGTGAAAAAATAATTATTGCCTTAGATGGTATGGATAAGAACAATGTTTTGAATCTACTTGAAAAAATACCTGAAATTTCCTGGGTTAAAGTTGGACTCGAGTTGTTTGTCAGTGAAGGACCAGATGTATTGTCAATTTTAAGAGATAAAGGAAAAAAAATATTTTTAGATCTTAAATTTCATGATATTCCTAATACAGTTGCTAGAGCATGTTTCGCAGCATCACAAACTGGTGCTGAATTTATTTCTTTGCACACTTGTGCAGGCATAAAGGCTCTTAAGATGGCAAATGAAGCTGTAAATGAAGGGGCCGCTAAAGTTAATTTAAAGGCGCCAAAATTGTTGGGGATTACAATTTTGACTAGTTGGACTCGCGAAAGTTTTTCTAGTGATCTATTGATTAATCAATCAATAGATGAGCGTGTTAGTCACCTAGCAGAGATTGCTTCGAAGTCTGGTTTAGGAGGATGTGTCTGCAGCCCTAAAGAGGTTCAATTTCTGCGTGAAATTTATCCTGACTCTTTTGAGTTGGTAACCCCTGGAATACGGTCATTAGGCTCAGATCCTAACGATCAATCCAGGGTTTCGGATGCATCCAAAGCTCTTAAGATGGGAGCATCAAAGTTGGTTATTGGAAGAGCAATTACCCAGTCCAATGATCCTGCTTATATGTTCAAAAGTTTTTGCGATAAAATTGTTATTTAATTCCTTAGGGCTGTCCAATTCTTGGCTCTTTACCTTTAGTTAATCTAACTATATTCTCTCTATGTCTCCAAACTACTAAAGTCATAGCTAATAGTGAAATAACTAAAAATGGTAAAGAAATATTTGAAGTTTTAAAGCTTATAAACATTATTAATGGTAGAGCTAATGCCGCAGTAACACTAGCAAGTGATACTATTCTAAATAATGTAATCAT
Organism: uncultured Prochlorococcus sp.; assembly: GCA_902634795.1. Taxonomy (GTDB): domain Bacteria; phylum Cyanobacteriota; class Cyanobacteriia; order PCC-6307; family Cyanobiaceae; genus Prochlorococcus_B. Next base: position 2,749 of record CACPLK010000044.1, read on the forward strand.
TACTAAAAAGATACCTAACGTGGAAAGTCCAACTTGCCATGAAAGACCAAGAAATATTCCTAAACCTGTTGCTACAGCTTTACCACCTTTCCAATTAAGCCAGACAGGCCAAATGTGACCAATTAAAGTTGATAGACCCACAGCTACTTGCCATGAATGATTTAGTAGGAAATATTTTGCTATTAGAATAGATAGAACACCTTTGAAAACATCTAGTAGAAAAACTGTAATTGCTGCGCGCTTTCCAATATGTCTTAAAACATTTGTTGCTCCTGTAGACCCAGAACCTAATGTACGAATATCAATTCCTTTGGCAATTTTTCCAGCTAGATAACCACTCGGAAAAGATCCAAATAAATATCCTAAAAATAAAATTAATAGATTCAAAATAATTTCAATAGGAATTTTTATATTAATCCATCCTCTTCGTAAATTTCATTTGGACTTCCTGCAAAAGCTAGCCAAATAGGAAACTGAAGAATTGGAATTTCTACATTAATTTCTGCCGCATCGATAATTATCAAAGGCAACTCGCCTCTTTCTTCAAGTCGATCTGCTCTTTCAATTAGTCCATCGGATCGCTCGAAAAGTACTATCCCACTATTTGGCCCAAAATCTTCACGGTTAAGTCCCAATGAGTCTTGTAGACATCTTCTCCATTCTCCAAGTCGCTCTGGCTGACTTGCTAAAACCAAAGTCTGAAATTGTTCGCCGTACAACTCACCTAAAATAGCAATAATCCCTGCTGCAACTAAAGCATTCTTTGTTCTGCTTCCTCTACTTGGTTGAGCGCCTCTTCCCCCCATGCTGAAGAACCAATCTTCAAGCATTTCAATATCAATGGATTCAAGACTCCTTCTGAGTTTCCATGGCTCAGCATAAAAATCTGGTTGTTCTAGGAATTGGTTAAAGCATCTTCTGATCAAACTCTCGTCAGGTTTGAAAGTGTCCGAAACAGCAGGGATAACTTCTTGTTCTTTAGAAGTCTCAATTTTTTTATTTTCATCAAGTGGTGATGGCTTCACTATTACTGGCGGTACAACAAGTTCTAGTTGCTCAGCTGACTGAGCTAGGTCTTGTAAGGCACCAGTTAAATATTCTTGAAAACCTTTAACTTTCCTAGCGATTGCATCAGATTGACCTGTGAATGAGCTTTTAAGTTCAGTATCAATTTGTACTTTCTTTTTAGAAAGCTCTTCTAGTTCTTTTTCTAATTGCTCTCGTGAAAGCTGAAGATCTTTAAGAGCAAGGTCAATGAAAGCTTGTGTATGTGAATCGGAGCTTTTTTGATTACTTTCAGGACTAATGACACTTTGTGATTGAGTTTGCTTCTCAAGAGACTTTTTTGGGATATTTTTCACTGCAGAAGAAATTTCCACAGAAGTATTCTGTTCTGAATTTTGTTTTTCTGTAGATAGATTTTCTTCGGATTCCATATTTCAAAAACTTCAATTAAGTTTAGATTTTCACGAGTCTACTTCTTTTTGTATTTCTAAATCCTTGACTCTTAACCTTAGCTGTTCTTCTAATGACTTGACCTCGAAAAGTATAGGCAATAGATGAGGGCTTGCTTCTTCTCTAAAATAGAGAAAACCTGGCAATTTAGGTAATATAATTCTCCATGCTATCCAGTTTTTAAAAGGAAATCTTCTTAATTCATTCCCAAGTTGCATTACAATTAAATCGTCTTTGGTAAATTTTAGTTTTAAGGTAAAAGATTGCAGCAATAGGAAAAACCCAAAACTGCTAATTACAATCGATGGCCAAGGATGAAATGGGCTTATTATAAATAATAAGCCCACAAGTATTATGAAGATGGGTAAACGATAAGAAGGCGATAAAATCACACTATCTTTATCAAGAAGATTTTCAGAAGTCATAGTTTTTAGCCAAATAGAACTTGGGTGAGCAAAACATCAACTAAAGAAACGGTTATTAGAGTCATTACTACTGCTCCAGTAGTGCTTGAGCCTACTTCTTTTGGACCACCTCTAGTAGTTAATCCCCATCCGCAAGCAATGATTGCGATTAAGAGACCAAACACAAATGCTTTCACAAGCATAAACGGAAGATCAGATGTTATTAGCCATTCTCTTACCGAATTCCAAAAGATGCTTGGTGGAATTTGATAGAGAATCGTGCTGCTAAATTGACCGCTAAATAAAGCGATAGAAAAAAATAGTAAGCATTGAATTGGTGCCATTACAACCATTGCGCACAGCCTTGGAACTACTAGATATTCAACTGGATCTGTTTGTAACATTGTAATAGCGTCAATTTGCTCAGTAACTTTCATGGTCCCTATTTGAGCAGCATAAGCAGTCGCAACTTTTCCAGTTAGAAGAGTTGCGGTAAGTAAAGGAGCTATCTCTCTTGCCATACCAATAGCTAAAAGTCCACCAACTGCAGAACCTAACCCTTGCTTACTTAATTCTGCGGCGACTTGGATATTGAAAACTGTTCCTGCTGCAATGCCTGTTATTAGAACAATAAGGAAGCTACTTGGTCCTGCTTCCATTAATTGATCTATTAAATCTGATTTATTGATTTTCCCTTTAGCTATTGATGCAATAGCTTGCCCTCCAATTAACATGCTGCTAAAAAATCTTCTTAGCCAACGAGGTGAGTAGTTCATTAACTTACTCTTTGAGATTTCAAATCTAAACTTCGCCAAGGTTTCATCGTTGTTAATCCAGCAATTACAAGAAAACAAGGTATTAATCCCATGCATAATCTAATGGTAATAATTGCGCTTATAGGTTGATCGAAGTCTTCAAAACTTGATAAGCAATTAGTTGATGATTTATATCCTGATAAAGATAAAAGAACTCCTAAAAAC
>CACPLK010000045.1 GCA_902634795.1 uncultured Prochlorococcus sp.
GGGCAATTATTTTACCACTATCTATATCTAGGCTTATATCATTTATTACGTCTTTTCCATGGCTATATGAATAGCATACATTCTTAAATGTTATTCTTCCGTGTATTTTTGATGGTATAATAGCTTTTTCAGATAATGATCTTTCTTGTGGATTAATTGTTATTTCATTTAATCTTTTTATTGATGCTTGACCTTGCTTTAGTTCGTTATAGTTTGTAGTTATATGGCTTATTGGATCAATTAACATTATTAATGCTGTGAAATAACTTCCAAATTCTTCGTTTGAAATACCCCCAGATTGTATTCTAAAAGTTCCAATAGCGAGTATACCCAAAATACCTATTACTTCTATTAATCCAACTATGGGATGCTGAAGGGCAACAAGTTTTAGCATATTAAATTTAGCTTCTTTATGTAATTTAACTTGTTTATCAAAATCATTTTGCAACCATTCTTCTACTGCGAATGCTTTGACCATGGGTAGTCCTTGAATAGCTTCTGATAGCAAACCTGCTAAAGTGCTAATTTTCTTTTGGCTTTTTTCAGATGCATTTAATACTCTTCCTCCAAAATTACTAACTAATAATGCAATTAAGGGAGCTAATATGATTGTTGCAAGTGACAAATTCCAGTCAATAAATATCATATATCCAAATACTGCTAATAATTGAAATATCGATGGTGTCGTATCTTGAATAGATTTATAAATCACTTCACCAACTCGGTCAACATCCTCTGTAAGTCTGTAAGCAATATCTCCAGATGAGAGTTTTTCTATGAAAAGAATATTACTTTTTTGAAGTTTTCTAAATAGGTTTGTTCGAAGATCTTGGCTTAATGCTAATGCCGGTTTTGCCAGGAGACTATCTTGCAGGTATTGAGCGGTTTTTTGAATTATAAAAATAATTAGCGCTTGTAATATTACTGTTAAAACTTCTTTTGTATTTCCTTGACCAATTGCTGGTATTAACTTTCCTGAAAGCCATGCGAGTATTGGCCAACAAATTACGTATACAAACATACTTATTCCACCAAGCAACAACACTGGCAAGTGTCCCTTGAGTCTCCGTATCAGATAAATGAAATTTATTTTGTTTTTTTTGTTCATTCCATCAAAATATCAATGTTGAATTTAAAAGCACGTAAATGAAATTAGATCAATTTCTAAAATATATTGGGATCGTTCAGACAGGTGGAGAAGCAAAACTGATTATTAACTCAGGAAAAATTTCAGTTAATGGCATAGTTGAAAACAGAAGAGGTAGAAAATTAATTGACGGTGATCAAATTATTTTTGCAAATGAAACATACATTGTTCCAAATTCTGATCCTCTAGGCCGTAAGTTGGCAAGAAGCGAAAAATGAGGAGCTAGCGTGCGTAAACCGGTCATTGCAGGGAATTGGAAGATGAACATGACTTGTACTGAGGCGATCGAGTACATGCGTGTATTGATTCCATTATTGAAAGATATACCAAAAAAAGATAGGGAAGTTGTTATTGCCCCCCCATTTACAGCCCTTTACCCTCTCTCTGAGTTTATTAAGGACAGAGGCGAATATCTTTCTTTGTCTAGCCAAAATGTTCATTGGGAGGATAGTGGAGCTTATACAGCCGAGGTTTCTCCGATAATGCTTAACGAGCTTTCAGTGAAGTGTGCAATTGTTGGACATAGTGAGCCACGAAAATATTTCAGTGAAAGTGATGAGCAAATAAATAGGAGAGCCCAATCGGCTCAAGATCATCAATTAATTCCAATTGTTTGTGTTGGTGAAACTATTGAACAAAGAGAGCTTGGAGAAGCAGAAAGGGTTATTAGAAGGCAAATTGATCAGGGCCTTGAAGGTATTGATGTCAAAAGGTTAATAGTTGCTTATGAACCAATTTGGGCCATTGGAACTGGAAAAACATGTGAAGCAAACGAGGCTAATAGAATTTGTGGATTGATTCGTAAATGGACTGGGTACGAAGACGTTATTATTCAATATGGTGGATCAGTCAAATCAACTAATATTGATGAGATTATGTCTATGTCTGATATTGATGGCGTATTAGTTGGTGGAGCCTCTTTGGATCCTACAAATTTTGCGAGGATTGCTAATTACGAAACAACATAATAAATATCTGCCCGAACATTGGGAAAAAGAAACCCATTTAATGGCAATTGTAAACATCACTGAAGATTCATTTAGTGATGGAGGACTTTATATTGACTTACCCTCGGCAATTAATCATGCATCATTGTGCATTAAACAAGGAGCTCATATTTTAGATATTGGCGCTCAAAGCACACGACCGGGAGCATCAGAGGTTGGAGCAGAAATTGAGATAAAAAGATTGGTTCCTTTAATAGATGAATTAAAATCTTTACATCCCGAGATTCCAATTTCTGTAGACACATTTCATCATTCTGTCGCTGAGAAAGTATTAAATATTGGCGCTGATTGGATTAATGATATTAGTGGTGGTCGACATGACACTGAAATCTTTAATGTTATTGCCGATAAAGGTTCACCGTATGTTTTGACTCATAGTCGTGGAAATAGTAAGACAATGGATTCTTTCGCTAAATATAAAAATGTTGTCAAAGAAGTGAAAAACGAATTATCCAATCAAATTGAGTTGGCGCTATCCAAAGGTATAAAAAATGAGCAGATTATTATTGATCCAGGTATTGGTTTTGCAAAAAATGTTAATCATAACTTAATTTTGATGCGAAATTTAGAAGAATTTATTTCAATGAATTATCCTGTATTAATAGGAGCTTCTAGAAAAAGATTTATTGGTTCGGTTATTAATGAACCAGACCCAACTAAAAGAATATTTGGAACAGCGGCAGTAGCTTCTAGATCTGTTATTGCTGGTGTTGATATTTTAAGAGTTCATGATATTAAAGAAATTTCTCAGGTTGTAATGATGACTAAATCTATTATTTAAAATATACTAATCTTCTGTATTAACACCTTCTATTCTATCTTCTACCTCTTGATAAAGTTCTTTTAATTGTTCAATATTTTCATCAGATGTTTCCCAATATCCTCTACCATTTACTTCTAATAATGTACCAACTATTCTTCTAAAACTATGAGGATTCAATTCCATTAATCTTTTCCTCATCTCGGGATCATTTATAAAAGTTTCATTTGATTCTTCATATACGAAATTATCAACTTGGCCACTAGTTGCACTCCAACCTAATGTGTAATTAAGTCTATTAGATACCTCTCTTACTCCCTCATACCCAGACTTCAGCATTCCTTCGTACCATTTTGGATTAAGTAATTTTGTTCTAGAGTCTAATCTAATAGTTTCACTTAGTGATCTAACCTGAGCATTTGCTGTAGTTGTATCTGCTATATAACTGCTAGGAGCTTTACCATCATCTCTAAGATTTTTAATTAAATTTGTGGGATCAGAATCAAAATAATGACTTACATCTGTAAGTGATATTTCTGAAGAATCTAGGTTTTGGAAAGTAACGTCAGCTGTTTTCATAACTGATTCAAATACATCCCTGTTCTGATTCATTTCCCCTGGATTATCAGCGTTAAAAGCATAAGTCTTCCTAGAAAGATACATTTCTTGTAACTCATTTTCTTCTTCCCAAGTTGAATTTTCTACTGCCAAATTGACATTTGAGCTATAACTTCCACTTGCATTTGAGAAAACTCTGCTTGCAGATTCCCTAATACTTTTCCCTTCCTTTTCTGCCTGTTCTAGCGCATGTTTTCTTACAAAATTCTGATCAAGTGGTTCATCTGCCTCAGCAGCCATTTTTACTGCTTGATCAATTAACGCCATTTGATTAATAAATAAATCCCTAAATACACCAGAACAGTTCACTACTACATCAATTCTTGGTCTTCCTAATTCCTCAAGGGACAGAAGTTTTAATTTATTTACTCTTCCAACCGAATCTGGCATTGGTTTTACACCTACGAACCATAGGATTTGAGCTAGTGATTCTCCATAGGTTTTAATGTTGTCAGTACCCCAAAGTACGCAAGCAATAGTTTCAGGCCATGTACCTTGCTCCTCTTTTTGTCTTTCAATAAGCTTGTCAACAACACCTTTAGCGGAAGCCACAGCCGCTACTGTTGGTATCGATTGAGGATCTAAGGCATGTATATTTTTACCACTTGGTAATACTCCAGGGTTCCTTATCGGATCTCCACCTGGGCCAGGAATAACATAATCACCATCTAAAGCTTTTAACAAGCTTTCCATTTCTTTGTCTGCACATATTTGCTCTAAACAGAATCTCAAATAGTCAAACAATTTATCAAGTGAATTTGCATTTACATTTTCAAAACCTGCTTTCTTTGCTGATGCTTGCCATGGCGAAGGGATTGAGAAACCAATTCCTCTTAAAAATTCAACAATAAGTGTCCAAATATTCTTCTTCATATTTACTCTCCCATCTCTTCCTGTAAGAGACTTAACCATTGAACCAACAGCTTCTCTAGATGTTTCTGTAATTAATTTGTTAAGTTCAACATCTTCTAATTTTCCCTTGTTATTCCCTTCATATACTTCGTCAATTGTTTTACCTTTTGATTCAGCTAATAAACCTGGTAATGATCTGATTCCATCATCTTCTCTTTCTATGGATGCGATACTTACTAACGTTGCTATAGCTTCTTCAGCAGTAGCTGGTTTGCCAATAGTGTGTAACCCGCAAGGTAATAATCGACTTTCTATTTCCATTAATTGTTTATAAACATTGCCAACTATCAAATCTCTCTCATCTATATCTAATTCGGAGGCATCTTTTTCAGGTAGTTTTACATCTTCATCAAGATTGCATTTTTTTGAAGTTTCAACTATTGCGTTAACAATTTGAATGCCTCGTCCACTTTCTCGTAATTGTTGATAGGAACCAACTAGCTCTCCAAGTTCTTTTAAACCTTTATATAATCCTGCATTTTCAGCAGGGGGAGTTAAATAACTAATAGTTGATGCATACCCTCTTCTCTTTGCAATTGTTGCTTCCGAAGGATTATTTGCTGCGTAGTAATAAAGATTAGGTAGACCACCAATTAAAGAATCTGGATAACAAGTCTCACTCATACCCATTTGTTTACCAGGCATGAATTCCAGTGAGCCATGTGTTCCAAAATGAAGAACTGCGTCAGCCTTCCAAACTTTTTCTAAATAAGTGTAATAAGCTGCAAAACCATGATGGGGACTAGCACTTCTGGAATAAAGCAATCTCATAGGATCGCCTTCATATCCAAAAGTAGGTTGTACTCCAACAAATACATTCCCAAATTCTTTTCCATAAATGAGAAGATTTTGTCCGTCACTATTTAAATTTCCTGGTGGTTTTCCCCAGTTCTCTTCGAGCCTTTCAGAATATGGAGTTAACTTTTCATATTCTTTTACGCTCATTCGATGCGCTATTGATAGTTCAGGAGAACCTTCTAAAGCTTCAGGATCATTTATTAATCTCTCCATCAATTCTTTTGGATTTTTAGGTAAGTCTTTTATGTCATAACCTTTTGTTCCTT
>CACPLK010000046.1 GCA_902634795.1 uncultured Prochlorococcus sp.
ATCCTTAGTCCATTAGAAGGAGGAGCAGAAACTCGTTTACTTCGAAGACTTAGAGCTAGCGGATATCAAACACAGATAACTTCTGCTAGAGGATTGGGAGATCCAGTTGTCTTCCTTACCCAATTACATGGAATTAGACCCCCACATTTGGGACATCAAAATGTTGGCAGAAATGGGGCCTTAGGGGAAGTTCAACAAGTTATTCCTCAATTAAATGAACTATTGGTCGAAGATAAACCCTTAGTTCTATGGTTACTAGAAGGTCAAATCTTATCAAAGTCAGAACTATTAGCAATAAATAATCTCTGCCAAAAGGAACCTCGTATAAAAATTGTTATTGAAATGGGAGGGGCTCGAAGTATTAAATGGCAACCATTAAATGAATTCATCAATAGAGATTAGAAATTCATCAAGGTGATTACTCAAAATTCGATTCGTAATTCTGAAGCTCTCAAAAAAGGTAACTGGGTAAAATTAATTTGTGGTGCAAGTAATCAAGACCTACCTTCAATAGCTGATCTTTGCTCAATTTATGGAGCTGCAGGGGTGCATTGCATTGACCTCGCTGCAGACGAAGCTGTTATCCATGCAGCTCGCCATGCTATTGATTGGGTTTTTGAAACTTACGGAAAAAAACCATGGCTGATGATCAGCTTAAGTGATGGAAAAGATGCGCATTTTCGCAAAGCTTGGTTTAACCCAGTCCTGTGTCCTTCGAATTGCGAAAGGCCTTGCCAAAGCATTTGTCCAGCTCACGCGATTGAAAACGATGGTGGTGTAAACGCTAATAAATGCTATGGATGTGGCCGCTGTATTGATTCATGCCCCTTAGGAATCATTCAAGAAAAGGATCGAAGATTAACTCTGCAAGATTTTGCTCCGTTATTATCAACTATCAGACCAGATGCAGTCGAAATCCATACTGCTCCAGGAAGAGAGAAAGAATTTGAAAAAACAATCAAAGAAATTTTTAAAGTAGATCTGGAGCTTCAAAGATTATCTGTTAGCTGCGGTTTACAAGGGCATGGAATAAACCATGAAAAATTAGCAGAAGAACTTTGGCTGCGACATAAAATCCTGAGAATTCATAATCAAAAACCTCTTTGGCAAATTGATGGGCGTCGAATGAGTGGAGATCTCGGAGCAGGTGCGGCCAAAATCGCAGTAAAACTCTGGGAAAGAATACGCCCAATAGCTCCACCAGGCCCCTTGCAACTTGCTGGAGGAACTAACGAATCGACTATTAAATATCTATCAGAGATGAAGGGGCCTGAAGGAGTTGCTTTTGGAGGGAAAGCAAGAAAGATAATCCAACCATGGTTAGAAGAGGCTCAACGAAAAAGAATTAGTCTTAGAGAATGGCCTGAAGGTTGGGAGGCGGCTCTTGCAGAGGCAAAACGACTTATAAATCCTTGGCTTGTAAGAAAATCTACATAATTTGATTTCCCTTAGCTAAATCAATCATTCTAAAGCCTGCGTTAAGTTGTATTAATGAAGAAATCTACCGATTAACTAAAAAAAACTGGCTAAAGACATGACAGGATTGAATCAAATATGCAATTATTTAAGAGAAAGAACTCAAATCTATGTCTTTCAATTGCATACATAGATTTGGAACAATGGGCCGTCGCCAAGTGGTAAGGCATCGGGTTTTGGTCTCGACATTCCTAGGTTCGAATCCTAGCGGCCCAGTTTTCAACAGTTAGTGATAGAGAAACCTCTACTTGTTCTTGATTTTGATGGCGTCATTGTTGACGGCATTGAGGAATATTGGTCAAGTTCTCGTCAAACTTGTCTAAATATAATTTCTGCCAAAGAAAAAGAAATTATTTTTTTTCCTAGTGAGATTCCCAAAGTTTTTAGGGCCATGAGGCCATGGGTTCATCATGGCTGGGAAATGGTTATTCTGGCTGCTGAATGTTCAAATAAAACTAGTCAATTAAACTTAAAAGGTTTAGAAAATTTCTCAAAAAATTATCAACTAGAGTGCTCTTTAGCTCTTGAAAAATGGGGTTGGACACCTTTTCAATTACAAGAAGCTTTAAATCAAACTAGAAGAGAAGCAATATCAAATAATTTCAATCAGTGGTTAAATTTTCATCAGCCTTTTTCTTTAGTCACTCAACGCCTCCAGACACTTGAGAAGGAAGGCATTGAATTTGCTGTTTTAACAACAAAAAGTATTGAGTTCACAAAAAAACTTTTGGATTGCTTCGATCTTCAGCCAAAGCTTGTTTTCGGTCACGAATCAGGAAGTAAAGTCGATGTCTTGAACCAACTCATACAGACAAGAATAATTCAAGGTTTTATTGAAGATCGAAGAACTACCCTAGAAAAAGTCTTGGAAGATCCAAAGCTGAAATCTATTCCTTGTTATTTAGCAAACTGGGGATACTTAAAACCTCAGGATAAAAATAATCTTCCTTCCGGTATTAAATTATTAAATTCAGATACTTTACGAGAACCTATTCCTAAGTGGTCTTGACTTAATAGCGTACGTCTGTACTATCGGTTTAATTGCTATTCGTTGAGGAACTGAGTATTTCAGCATCCATCCCAACGTCTGTTGTTATCCCTCTGAATTAACGTTATTTGTTATGTCAAACGAAGGTAAGTCATTCCAATCAACCGAACCTAAGAAAATAGACGGAAAATCTGGAGAAAAAGAAAAAGCATTGAGCTTAGTGGTTGGGCAAATAGAGCGCAATTTCGGGAAGGGTTCGATCATGCGCCTTGGGGACGCGTCAAAGATGCGGGTAGAAACAATATCTACGGGTGCTTTAACTCTTGATTTGGCTCTTGGTGGCGGCTATCCCAAAGGACGTGTAATTGAAGTTTATGGTCCCGAAAGTTCTGGTAAAACAACGCTGACACTACATGCGATAGCAGAGATTCAACGTAACGGCGGAGTTGCTGCATTTGTAGATGCAGAACATGCTCTGGACCCAGTCTATGCAGCTTCTCTTGGTGTAGATGTAGAGAATCTTCTCGTATCTCAGCCGGATACAGGCGAGATGGCATTAGAAATCGTTGACCAACTTATTAGATCTGCTGCAGTCGATCTAGTTGTTGTTGATTCAGTCGCTGCACTTACGCCTCGTTCAGAGATAGAAGGAGAAATGGGTGATCATTCAGTAGGCGCTCAAGCTCGTCTAATGAGTCAAGCAATGAGAAAAATTACTGGAAATATTGGCAAGTCTGGTTGCACAGTCATTTTCTTAAATCAATTACGTCTAAAAATTGGTATTACATATGGGAATCCAGAAACAACAACTGGTGGAAACGCTCTTAAATTTTATGCCTCTGTAAGATTAGATATTCGTCGTATTCAAACTTTAAAGAGAGGGACTGAAGAATATGGAATTCGTGCAAAAGTGAAAGTCGCAAAAAATAAAGTTGCACCTCCATTCCGAATAGCCGAATTTGATATTCTTTTTGGCAAAGGAATTAGTACTCTTGGTTGTCTTCTTGATTTAGCAGATGAGACTAATGTCGTTACTCGAAAAGGAGCTTGGTATAGCTATGAAGGTGACAATATTGGGCAAGGGAGAGACAATACCATTACTTGGCTTGAACAAAATCCTGAATCAAAAGAGATAATTGAAAAATTAGTTAAAGATAAATTAACTGAAGGCTCAGAAGTCAGTGCTAATTCAATGAGACCATTAGCAGCAGCTGCTCGGCAGGCTTCATCACGACCAAATCTAAGTCAAGTTTCAGCGAACGGCTAAAGCTAAAAACATATTTGGCTTTATCTGATATCAGCAGGAACCCACCACCCTGCAGCAGGTCCAATAAAGCGAACAATGATCCAAAGAATAACTAAGGCCGCAATACCTACCCATCCCACACGAATACTTAATTGTATAAATTGATCTCTTTGCGCTTGCGTAACAGGAAACCAAGAGACAATACGAGGTGACTCATTCATAGAGTTTTTCTTACTACGAGGGTTTAAGCCTTGCTCAGATCTTCGGCGTGCTTCTCCCATTATAAAAAAACAATATTTTTCAATCTAAGAGATTGATTTTAATAAGGCAATAAACGCTCTAAGGCAATCCACGGTTCAAGAGCTTCGAATATTAGTTTTCCCCAACTTCTATAGTGCATACGACCGTCAAGTATGGCCACTCGAACCTCTTTACCCCTAATGATTACAAGCGATTTGAGAAGGATAAGAAGAGTTTCTGGGAAAAGGAATTCTCGAAACCAGTCACGACCTTGATGCTTAAGCATTGCAACTTTAGCGGCAATCCAGGGTGATTCTAAAGTAGGCAATGGAATCACTGGAAAAATCAATTGATCTGGGGTTGGCAAATTGTACTGATTAATAATCCACCAATTACAACTACAACAAATAATCCCATTAGTCTCAATATTAGTAGTTTCATGAACGACTCTTAAACCAAATTCTCCAGCCAACTCACTAGTTATCTGCAGTCGTAGTTGCAAATCATCTACCAAAATAATAGTTGGACGAGTACGACTAAGAATTAATCTTTGACACTGTCTTAAAATATGACGATAGAAATGAGACGTATTTGGCAAAGGTTGTCTTTTAGGAACAAATAAAGGAATAGGTTCTTTATCAAATTTATTTCCTAAATTCACCTTCACATTGAAAGTAAATTGTTTACTATTTAAGTCTAAAAAGAGAGAATCGCTTTGATCTAAATTAGCCAACATTAAAAGAGTATTTTTTGATAGCAGACCTGAGATAGTTTTCAAAGGGAGCAAAGGTTGAATATACCAATCCCAAGTAAGTTTTTGATTATCTAATTTTGCCCATGTTACCCATTCATCATTGACGATATGAAGAACTCGTTTCCAAGGCATTGCTGAAGGCCAGTCATCTTTGAGAATTTCTTTTAATATTAAAAGTTCTCTATAATCTATTCTTATAACAGCATCAGAACCTAATTTATGACTGAAAAGACTTCGACTTAGGCGCTCATGAACTTCAATAATTGAAGATTCAAAACGTGAGTGAGAAGCAATTAAATCCTCCCAATCTTTTGGAGTAATTTTCATAGACATAGATTCTCTAATCTCACTAGAAATAAACTCAGATTCAGGAAAAATTAATTGGCGATTTTTTAATAAGTCTTTTTCATTTGCAAAAATAAGATCTTGATATGTTAGAACCCAAATTTTTTTATCTGAGGGAGTTAATTCAATTCCTTCTACATAATCGAAACCTAATCGACTAGATCTTAACTTTGGTAATTCCACTTCAAACAAG
>CACPLK010000047.1 GCA_902634795.1 uncultured Prochlorococcus sp.
CTTCTTATTGCATTCTCTATCATTTCATTTACGTCCTCTCTGTTTATTAGATTTGTAGATTTTTGATTTGTAGAAGTCATTTGTTTTATGAGAATTTGTTGCTTTTGGATTTTTTGGTTAGTCTCCATTGAGCAAATTCAATTTGAGAAAGAATTTACTTAAAAATCAATGGCTCAATTTCTTTTCAGCTATTATTGCAAGACGCTGAAAGAGAATGATTCAAGAGCAAAGAAGTTTCATATGTAAATAATTGTTAAAACTATAATGGATTTTTTTTGATGTTGTGTAGGTAAAATCACTTTATTCTGAGTTTTGAATAACTTATTAAGCATTTAGTTGGAATTTGGGACGTTCCCAGATTTTATTTTTTCGAGAAAGCTAGTTTGAATTTTCTATTTGTTTGGAATTTAATTCTGTCAAAGCTCAAGAACTAATCGTTGGCTATTGATATCCTATTTAATATTTTATTGTTAATTAATCTTTCTATTAAAACCTGCAGTTACAAAAAGCATCTAATGCTAAAACTGCTTTATCGAAATGTAATAACAGTTACAAAACTTTCAAAAATTAATTCTAATTGACTAAATCATCACTTAGAAATTATGTTGATATTGTTGACGATAAGACAAGATCTGATCAAATATTTTAAAGAAAATCAGCAACAACGCATCGCGAGACTTTATCCAAAAGGTAAATACTATTAATTATTTTTTTTAGCTATTTTATTAATTGGTCTAAAAATCAAGATTTTATCTATGTCTAAAAGAAAATTGAATGAAGGGAAATAAGTTTTCAAGTAAAATCATTATCACTCTATTACAGCTCGTTTTTCTTCAGAGGATTTTGATTTTTTGGGCTAATAAAAAGAGATAATAGGAATATATAGAAAATGGCTTCTAATTAGAGCAAGCCTATTTTAATTAAACCTATGGCTTCGAATCAAGCAAAAACTGGTATTAGTCTTAATGAGCAGTCCTCTTTGTCAACGTCCGGGAAACAAGTTCCTGCGGCTTTGTCAATGATGGTCGACTCAATGACCAGCATGGTAGAAAGAGCAAAAATCGATTTAGAGAATGTTGATCAACGAGCAAGAGCAGATCTTGAGAACATTGATCAGAGGGCAAGAAAAGATGTTGCACTACTTGACCAAAGAGCGAGAGAAGATATACAAAAAGTTGATAAAAAAGCCAGGAAAGACTTAGCCATACTTGATAAAAGAGCTAGAGAAGATCATGAGCTACTGCGAAAGGTACGCCAATCTAGAGGATTAACCTCTTGACATGGGACATATTCCTATCTCAGTCCAAAAGACATGAACTAAGAGCAAAAAAAAATCCGATTTTAAAAATAAGATTTATCTTATTGAATATCCTCATATATATATTCCTCTTAATATCCAATAGAAAGAACCGAAGCCTGAGACTAATAGGGCATTGTTTTCCAATAAATATCTGAAAGTTGTGATCTATTTTTCTATTTTTTGCAATAGATTAAAGATAGTCCAGTATCTTCAGAAAATGGTAGGACCACTGGTAGGAAAATTTGCTAGGAGCACCAAGAAGAGGGAGATTATTATCTATTGCCTAAGCCAGTCATACCAATGACTTAAAGGGTTAGCACCGCTTTGCCGTATGGCCCAAGAAGCATCGACCTGGAAGAACCAGAGGGGGATTCAAAGTGAAGCTTCGTTTCCAGAGCAAGCTGGTATACGTTACTTTCACGACAGCTTCCCCATATCGAAAGAGAGTCAGATCAGAGCACTTGAGAAGGCCAATACCAACAAAGCAGTACTTAAAACAATCTAAACAAAATATCATCCTGAGGTAGGCCATATTGACCTTATGTTTTTTAAAACATCCAATGCTTCTTTTTTTCTGGACAAAGCATCTTTATTTTTCAAAAGATAGGTAACGTGACCAAGCTTCCTTCCTTTTTTTTCTTCGTCTTTTTCATACCAATGAACATTCAATCCAGGAATAGCCCTTAAATCATCCAACCTCTGAGCAAGTGATATTGGGAAGTTACTTTGCAAACCAAGCAAGTTTGCCATTAAAGCACCATTAGCTAACATTTCGGGCATGGGAACATTAATTCCAGATGCGATACATATTTGTTGATCAAACTGGCTACTACTACAAGCATCTATAGAAAAATGACCTGAGTTGTGGGTCCTTGGGGCTATTTCATTTACTAGTAATCCTTCAGATCCAAAGAAAAATTCAATAGCAATAACTCCAACATAGTCCAACTCCGTAAGCAGAGAAGAAACGATATTTTTTACCATAAGCTCAACATCATGATTGATATCAGCTGGAGCAAGGACCCAGTCGCATATTTGTTTAGATTGGTAGGTTTCTACAATTGGCAAACTACGAATAATTCCTTTTGAATCTCTACTAGATACAATGGATAATTCTTTATCGAAAGAGACCCATTTCTCTAACATCCATTGTTCTTCTCTTTCAACTAATAAAAATTCTCGTAGATGTTTTAAATTTTTAATAACTTTAGTTCCTTTGCCGTCGTATCCACCTTTGGCAGCTTTTGCCATCAAAGGGAATTCCCAACCATCAGGAAGGTCAATTTCTGGTGATTTTTTTAAAGGTACAGGCAACCAATCAGGGCAGGAAATATCAAGACTGTTCAATAACTCTCTTTGAGTTATTTTGTTAATCAAAGGTTTTATTGATTGAAGTCTGGGGACAAAAGAAACTCCACTATTTTGAAGAGAAAGTAAACTTGGGATTTCAACCCATTCATTCTCAAAAGTAATCAAGCTGCACTTTTCCGCTAGAAGTTTTGTTCCCGCTGGATTCGTAGGATCATGCAAAATGACTTGATTTGTCTTTTTAGCAGCAGGATCAGTTTTAGCTGCCGTCTGAACAACAACATCAACATCTCTTTTCTTTCCAGCCTCAACCAGAAGCATTGCTAGTTGTCCTCCACCCACGACCCCAATCATTAGCTAAAGTCCTCATTTTTAGAGCTTTGCACAATACCTGCAGACAAACAACAAAACTTTCGAACAGACAAATAAAAATAATCTATGAGATGCGATTTTAATAAAAACATCCTTAATTCACAACCCAAGGAATATTCCACTATGTGATTATTTTGATCCTGGAATAAATGCTGAACGCATAAGAACACATATCATTTACTTATAAAATGTGATCATCAAGCATATAATTACTTTTATATTTTGATGATTTAACGTAATAAAGTATCAAAAATCTTTTCTACTAGAAACTGTGAATAAAGACAACCTCCACATTAAAGTCTCTTTAACTAGCAACCCATACGAAATAGTAATAGGAAAAAATAGTCTTGAATGCATAGGAGATGAACTATGCAAAATAGGTTTTAAGGAAGGACTAAAAGTGTTAGTCGTCTCTAATAAAGAAGTCTCTGATCACTACGGTGATTGCATAATTAAAAGTTTGATTAAAAGTAAATACAATCCAAAGCTTTTAATATTAAAAGCAGGAGAAGAGCAAAAAAATCAATCCTCAATAGATTTAATACACGATGCGGCTTATGAAGCCAGGTTAGAAAGAGGATCATTAATGATTGCTCTTGGAGGTGGTGTAATTGGAGACATGACTGGTTTTGCAGCTGCTACTTGGTTGCGTGGAATTCATGTAGTCCAAATCCCTACAACTTTACTCGCCATGGTTGATGCATCTATTGGTGGTAAAACCGGAATAAATCATCCGAAAGGTAAAAATCTTATAGGTGCTTTTCATCAACCTAAATTGGTGCTAATAGACCCTAAAACATTGTTTACTCTCCCTTCAAGAGAGTTCAAAGCAGGTATGGCAGAGATAATCAAGTATGCCGTTATATCAGACATAGAATTATTCGAACTTCTGGAGAGACAAGATAATATTTCTGATTTTTCAAAAATAGAAGAGAAACTACTAATAGAAATAATTAAGAGTTCTGCTAAATCTAAAGCAAACATTGTTGTACAAGATGAGAAGGAAAGTGGCATTAGAGCATTTTTAAATTATGGACACACATTTGGACACGTAATAGAGAATCTTTGTGGTTATGGGAAATGGCTTCACGGAGAGGCAGTAGCAATGGGTATGGTTGCAGTCGGTCAGTTAGCTGTTCAGAGGGGTCTATGGAAAGAGATTGACGCAAGAAGACAAACACAATTAATTAACAAAGCAGGCCTACCCTCTCAGTGGCCAGGGCTTGAAATAGAAAGTGTTCTAAGTTCACTTCAAGGAGACAAGAAAGTTAAAGATGGCAAAGTCAGTTTCGTTATGCCCTTAAAAATTGGTGAAGTAAAATTATTTAACAATATCTCTAATATAGAAATAAATGAATGTTTGCAAAAACTTAGCTAATTGGCTCATCAAGAAAACGATTTCCTAAAATCAAATCATCACTATTATCCTTCTGAAAAGCCAACCACCTAAATTCCCCCAGTCCCATCGGATCCACAAGCCTCAATAATGCCTCTCTTCGATTTAAGGCAGTTAATAGATCATTACTACTTGCATTTTGAAGAGAATAAAGAAAATTTGAAAGTCCTAATGCCAAGAGAGCTTGTCCCTGCCTAGTCTCACCCATAAACTTCCAACCATTAGTCAGAGCATAGTTAATGGTAGATTCGATACATAAATGTGCTGTCAAATCACACAAACCAGGATTTTTTAAAACATTAGGATTTGTTTCTTGATTTTTATAGGAAATAAGAGTTCCGTCATTTCTCATTGCGTTGTAGTAGCGCTTCGATTCCATCGCATAGTCGACAACTAATAATGAGCCATTTATTAAAACCTTAGACAATTTCCCAAACCAAATCGGTAAATCACAATGCCATTCAGTGACCCACTTTTTACAAATATCCTTTGGTGGAAACTCAATCTCTAAAAGACTATTAGATTCATTCAAAAATTTAATAATCTCAGAAGTAGGCTTGAGATCCACAAACTCCAAGAAATATTGATCATTTGTTTTTTTTAAAGAAACTCCCTGCCTATAAACTTTATTATCACTAAAAACCAACCTCTCAACTGGGAATGCATCCAAAACTTCATTAGCAATAACTACGCCATTTACTGGCCTTAGGATAAGATCTTCGATATTGCTCCAACGATAATTTATCCCTACCAAATTATTAACTACTTTTTCTTGCCGTCTGCTCATTCCTACATTTAATTCAACTAGAATAAGCTCAACTTTATTCGTTAAAGCAGGTGCAATTTCAGCAATAGCCA
>CACPLK010000048.1 GCA_902634795.1 uncultured Prochlorococcus sp.
ATCTTTAATTTTATTGTTTATCAAGAATTTATATGAGATTATTAAAATTGGAATATTAGCTTAGCAAAAGTTATTAAGAAAATTATGAATCATTAAATTGGTTGCAACCGCTAACTATTGTGGGTGAAAAATTTCCCTATCTCGAAGAGTTATCACATGCGTTTAGAGCTATTCCCAATTTTATTTCTATATTTTTAGGAAATTTTTCAAGCGATTTTCGCGACTTCAAAATTTATTTTAATTGCGTAATCATTGTTTTATATTCAATCATATCTAATCTCATGGGTAAAAAATTAATAGTCTGGGAAATAGCTATTAATTCCAACAAGGATGATTTCAGTGCTTGAATTCAATAGTGTTGCAAAGGTTCGAATCTAAACCATTTTATACGAAAGATTTTAAATTTAAAATTTTGTATGTAAGGTGACAGTCTTTTTTGAATTTTTCGAAAGTTAACAAGACTGCACTGCTCTCTCTTTTGGATGAGAAAAGGTAGTAAAAAACTTACCCAGAGGTGTTTAACACATACAGTAATTAACCCTCTGATTAAAGAGTTGGAGAGGGAAAATACTCCTTTGATAGTTTTTGTGTTTTAGGTGGTCCAATTAAATAGCTTGGGTAATATCAAAAAGAAAAAAACTATCGTGACTTCGACTCACGTATTAAATGGTAAAACTGTTAATCTCTCCACTTCTAATCGTAGGATTATTCTCTCCAATCGATACAAAGGCAGAAGTCTATAATGCTCTATGTGATGTTAGTCAATCTACTTCAAGTGTTAACGACTCTAGTATTGAGGTTTCCGAGTGTCAAATAACTCTTTCAGAGGAGGGGTTCTTAGGGCCAACCGATTTCATCCCCAAAGATAAAATTTCGCAATGGTATTCAGTACGACAAGAAGATAATCTTCTCCTAGGTGTTGCAGGTGCTGCTGGAGGTACCTATACAGGAGCCTTTGTAGGCCTAGCAGTATGTGGTGCAAGTGCAGGTGTGCTTTGTATCCCAGCTTTGCTTGGAGGTGTATATGGAGGTGGGCGCCTAGGAGCACAAGTTGGTCGAGGTAAGAATTTCTTATTCTCAGTTATTGGTAAGAACTCAGAAGGAAGTACTGTCGTTCAAAACTTTAGAACTCTTAAAAGAACAACTTCCAAAAAAATTAAAAAGGAATTATCTGAAATTAGTGGTTTAAAAATGGGGCAAATCAAAATTATTGGAAAATAAAGAGTATTTTCCTAAAACCTTTAATTGATAAATAATTTTGGTATGAGAAGAAATGGTGGGAGCTATGAAAAGTTGTGTTTAGATATGTTTTCAGTCCATCAATTAAATAACTCTAAAGCTGATGAGTAAGACAAAGAAGTCAAGAAAAACAAAAGCCAAAAATGTTCAAAAAGTTATTGAACAACAACAGTCTGAAAAAAGCAATACTCTTATTTTTGGTGGAATTTTACTTGCAATGAGTTCGATCGGACTTTTGATTTTTGTACTTAGCGATAAGGTATTTCATTTGAGTTGAGATTTTTAGTGTCTATTAAAATTACTTCTATGAGAAAAATCTTTTAATGTTTGCATCGAGTACAAATTGTTGGGAGGTTTTTTTATACAAACCCTCAGACTTAAAGCTTTTTTTGTAATCCAACTCTATATGAACAGTAAGATATTCACTATCGGTAAGAACAGGAATGACCTCGATATCATTTCAACAACTTTTACCCCAAGGCTGACAACATTTCCAAACTGCTTTGTGATCGGATGTTTTTACATTCGCCTATCCATGAGCTCCTTTAGAATTCACAACTCTGTTGATGAACTCGAGACCTTCAAACTAGTCTGATTCGCATCCATTTTCGACATATGTAGCAAAAAAAATTTCGGCTCCTTTTATATGTGCTTCTTGATCCGGAAACAGCAAGTGAATTAAATTAGTTTGCATCAATTATTAAGAAAATATAATTACAATACATTTTAAAAATAAAATTTTCATCGATCATAATGATGTTGATAAGCAAATCAGTTTCATCAAAACTATCTCAATCTAATGACCTGAGCTGAAGGCGAAAGTGGTAGAGCAATGAATAAATCAAACCGAACCATATAAACCGAATATCACTGACTCACGCTTTTGTTTCAATTACTAGATCATTGTAGGAGTTATTTAAAAAAAATGTCCTACTTTAAACGTGTTTCTTTGGAAGAAGTTATAGAAGAGGATATATTCTTTAATTATGAACAATATTCATATCTTTTAGAAGATTCTGAATGGCTATGAAAACGACTGAATTACTTTTGATATTTTTCTCTTTGTCTTTTTCTTTTTTAGGAATATCTTTGGTTGTTTTTTATTAGATATTAGTTAACCTTTTTTTATACAGCTGACCTGTATTGGATAAATTACTTATGTTCAATAGATTTAAAAAGTGCTGTTATATTAACTAAGAAATAACAACTTTAGCTTTCGATTTTTACCTAATGGAAGACCAAATTATTGCCGCCGAAAAAAGCACTACTATTTCTGCCGAAATATGCCAATGGTCAGGAGCTGTATTTGGAATTTTGTTAGGGATAGGTTTTTTCTTTGTGGAAATTCAAAAGAACGACTTAAAATCTTTGCCTTGGTGGAAGCCAATTACTGCTCTTATCGCCGGAGCAGCGGTTTCAGCTCATGGTAGCAATGTTGTTAATAATAAAAGAACAGCAGAATTAACTGCCTTGTTAGTGAGATCAACTAATAGCGCTTCTGAGTTGCCTATTGCAAAGTTACCAGAATATTCTGACCTTTTGGAGGATTCTGATAATCAATGACCTATTAAGCTATTCAGCAATTAAAGATTCATTCTAATATTTTTTAAGGTTTACTCTTTTCTAAATAGCGAGAAAAGAGAAACCTAGAAACGTCAATGATAATGACGAAAATATTAAAATAAGTTCAGTGTATTTCATTTGAGATTTTCTAGAAATTTACTCTTTGTGGTTGAGTTTGATAAGAACAAATACCAAATTGCAAGCACTCCATTTCTTCATCCTTGTTTGATGGATGATTTGAAAAACTGAGTCTTTCAGACAATTGACTAAGAACAAGTCGAGCAGCATTTTCTGCAGCCTCTGTAGTCAATTGAGCAAAGCGATTTCCGTAGGACATAGGAGGTCGAAGATCCACAATTTATTTCTACTCCTATGGAGCGAATGATACCTAGAGAATAAACACCTATGTATTAATGCGGTTTTAATTATCTACAGATAGCCTCTAATGAATTTACATTTGGATAAACTTATTTCTATGGTAATTTTTTGAAGATTTTAAGTGAGACATATAATATATTACTAGTTGTAGAGATTGGCTTTTTTTAGATTATTAGCTTTAATAGATTGAAAATTAAGTGAAATTAAATTGATGAGTGGTGATAATCTTCTTTCTTATTTGCCTGTAAAATTTTATTCCGATAAAATGACGGAATCAAAAAAAATCATTTATTTAGAACGAAAATTTCGAGAATTAGATGAATTTATTGAAAATATTCCTGAAGTGGCATAGTGCCTGATTTATTTTCAACCAAAATACAACTCTTCTGGTCTAGGTGATGGGGCTTGTACAGCACAAATCCCAAACTGTAAGCATTCTTGGTTCTTATCTTTTCGCTGCTTTTCAGTTTGAGTATTAATGAAGAATAATGCTTGGATATTTTGAATTAAAGGTTTGAATGGATTAAAGGACATAATTAAGCTCCTTATTAGATACCCACTAACTTTTCTACTCTATTCGGGTTGTAAAAACTAGAGAGTAAACCCCAAAGTATTTATACGCCTTTACAGGGTGTGAAGAGGCCGTTTTAAGTATTAAATGATGTGACTAGATTTAATAATATCTAAAGTACCGAATGATCAAAACACTAATAAGAGCAATGTATTCTGCTTTTATTTCTATTGTCTTAATCTCAATTACTCTGGCTGGCTGGACTAGTTTTGCTTTTATTTCCCAACCTACAAAATCTGGTGAAATAATTAATGTGATACAAGATATGTATGAAAGTCAGAAGTCAGTAATCATAGATGTTGTTACTCTTTCGAAATTACTAATAAAGGATACAAGTGAAAGAATAGCTAGTGAAGATAATGATCTTTTAACAGAATCAGAATTTCTGACAGATCAAGAAGACAAGTCTATATTTGATGAGCCGACAATATTAGAAGACAATGGTGATAATCCTCTCGGGATAGTTATTGAACCATCTTTGCCTGAAGTAAGCGAAGAAAATTTGCCTGAAATAAGTTTAGGACCATTAGATAATGACCAGAGTAAAGTCTCTATGAATGAAATGGATACAGGAATGGACATGAATTAAGTCAGTTAAACGAACTTTCTTAAAAGGCTTTAATATTGCGTTGCTTCCAATTTTTCTTATGAATAAAATTCTACCTTTAGTATTTGCCATCTCTTTTACGACAGCTCCTGTTTTGGCATGGGGTGAAGGGGAATGCTCTTTTCCCGATAAGAACAAAGAAAGTCAAGATGAGACGGTTGAGCAAGTTAATAGTTCCGATTCTGCCGATAGCTAATTTCAAGAAAATGAATAACTCATTGCTAATTCGAATTGTTTCTTTCTCTCTTGGTCTTCTTCTGATTCTTTTTCCTGAGGCTATTAATGCAGATGAAATAGATTCATCGCTTATAGAATCAAATCCTACTGAAACCGTTCAAGCTCCTAGTCAAATGACAGAAAAGCAAATGAACGATATTTTTGGCGAAGATCCCTATTTAGGCCAAACTTCTTATCTTCAGTCTCCAGATGGCTTTAGTCAAAGAAAAAAATCAAAATAATTGTACTTTTATTATCGAGAAAATCTTAAATAAAGCGTGGAGAAAAAGTTGCCTCGTATTAATAAAACAATTTCTTTCAAGATAAGGACTAGTTGATCCTTCGACAATTGTCTCTATGTATTGAATTGGTTTTCCTTGACTGTATAAATAATTGAGTGTTCCTCCCCATAGATTTCTTAAACCAATATGAGTAGAAATTAAGCAGGTTGTTTAGATGTCTAACCATGCCTTTCTCAAAACAATTATTTCGAAATTTTACTGGGGTTTCCATTCAAGGAAATGAAATGTCTGATTTGTTTTCTAATTACAAGCCAAAATATGATGATGATGTGATGGAGTGCTTGCAATTTGGTATCTGTTCTACGCGTACTGCC
>CACPLK010000049.1 GCA_902634795.1 uncultured Prochlorococcus sp.
AAAATTAATAATTGATGCCATAGGTCTAGGTTTGGAATAAAAAGTTGGAAGCGTATCTTCAAATTTACCTGCTATAAATGTTCCGCCATCAATTTCAGGAATGATCCCTTCGGCTGAATATTTTCCTTGCTTCTCGTGATGCCAATCTTCTGGTAATCCCTCAAATGTATCAAATCCATAACCGTTTTTCAAAGTATTAATTAGATACTTAAAGGATTTACCTCGCCAAACACCAAACTCATAGAAAGGGCGATCTTTTTTGCTTTTATTAATCATACTGTCAAATAATGCCCATTTATGAAAAAATAATTCAGGTAATTTTGGTAAAGTAGAAACCCATTGAAAAGAACGAATATACGGATGATTTTTATGAGTTGATTTTATTAGATTATCCAATAATGATTGATCACCTTGATGTAACTTCAGAGCACTTAAAATGAGTTTTGCCTTTAAATTATTCTCATCTATTTTTAAGCATTGATTAATCCTTTCTTCTGCTTCCTCAATAGTATTTGCTAATCCATATAAATTCCAATAAGCAAGAGCGTAATCTGGTTTGATTTCAATTGCTTTGCGGTATGAGATTTCTGCGTCTTGTAATTTGCCAAGATCTTTCAATAAGATTCCCAGACTGTTAAACGCTGCTGCGAAATCAGGGTTTAGTTCAATTGCTTTGCGGTATGAGATTTCTGCGTCTTTTAATTTGCCAAGATCTTTCAATATGTTTCCAAGATTGGAATGTGCGTCTGCGTAATCAGGTTTAAGTTCAATTGCTTTGCGAAACCATTTTTCTGCTTCTTCTAATTTACCTAGACCTTGTGAAATTGCTCCATAATTAGAAAAAATTCTGTGATCATTAAAACCTTGTTTTATACAATATTGATAATATTTTGTTGCTTCTGGAATGTTTCCTTGTGAATGAAACTTAAATGCTTGATTAATTAATTGTTCTTTAGAAGGTTTATTAGGAGTGTTAGTGGAAATAGAAATATTCTCTTTTATTTCTTCAAAACCAAATGGAACGAGGAATGTTTTAATTTCATTTACTTTCTTCTTTCCTGCACCTTTTTGACCAGAACTATTCATCTTCTATTATCTTTTCGCTCTTGGTATTTCCGATCTTACTTCTAATTTGGTCCCTTTTTAATTCTTTTTAAAAATCATTTACTACTTATAGAGGAAGATTAATAAATATTTTCAATGAATTTTCTACGATTATTCAGAAAATTAACTCATAGACTATAACTAATTCTGTTTATTTCTGCACTTTGTCAGTTTGTCACGGGTTTGTCACGATCAAATAATCCTTGAGAATCCAGTTATATCTTTATTCTTTTTGGTAGGGACTATTGAGCGGGAGTAGCGGGAACGTCTACTTTTCAGTGATAATTTTATTTATATGGTTTTGTTTTAGTTTTGTGTCAGAAGATTTATACCAATATACCTAGGGTTTAGAGGTCCCCGTTTTGTGTGGGTTTTGTGTAGCACATTTTTACCGTCTCCATGAAGAAATCGTAGAAAGATTCTTTTCTCTACAAAAGCAAATTATTTTTATACTTGTGAAGTAGTCAGATTTTCGCTTAATAAACTCAGAACTGATAAATACCTCCGAAGGTCGTGGAATATTTTCTTCAAACTTTCCCTAGTTTCGTCAGTTTGTTTGTTTTTATCTTCTGGGAAATATTTCGTATAGATACATTTGCTTGGATGAAACTTAACTTTTGTATAGATAATTTTCAAATAAAATAGAAAGACATTTCGGAGAAAGGTGAGTGGTATCGCACATATGGATATTATTATTCTCTCCATTTTCATTGGAAGTCAAATTATAAACATCTAAGAAATAGGAACCCCTAGATAAAACTTCTTTTTGTAAAAGTGAATTGTATAATTGAATCATTTTAATTCTCTTAATATCTAATTCATCTAGTAACTCTTTTGGTCTTGTTGGTGCTGGAACACCAAAGTAATATCTTTTTGAGTGATTTGGAGATAGTATTTCTTCCATATAATCTAGATAACCTGTAATGGTTTTTTTACATACTTCTAAAATATCTTTATCTTTCTTGATTGAGTAAGTAAGTATACCTTCATCTTTTCTACAATCTATTTCACCAAAAGAAATAAATACTCTGTTGCTATAAGTATGATTTGTGATTTGTTGAGTTAATGAGTCTTTCCATTTATTATTTTTTTTATTAGCGAAATGCCACGCTTTCCCACCAGTTATTAAAACTGGTTGAATCTTTTTTAATTGTAAGGATATAGATAAAGTTTGATGAGCAAATGAAAGACAATGACTTTCACCAAAATGAGGGATTATTTCGGCGTCATGATTGTTATTTTCTTTCTCAAGAAGAGAATAGAGTGAAGTAATAAATCTGGAAAAAGTTGATACATATTTTCTATTTTTTTTACTTTTAAGATTATAAATTGCACCTTTATTTATTAATTCGTTGTTTTTGTTTATACTTAATAGGGTTTCAGAAAAATTTCCTCGTATTAAATTTGCGATTGTGATTTCTAATGAAGCGAGTAACTTATATCCTTGATTGATGGTTTTTAATTCAAGTATTGATTCTGATAACAGAAGTAATTCTTCTAACTTGCCAAGATCATTTAATATGCCTGCCAGATTGGAATGTGCTTCTGCGAAATTAGGATTAATTTCAATTGCTTTACGAGTAAATAATTCTGCTTCTTTTAATTTGCCAAGATCTTTTAATATGCCTCCCAGATTGGAATGTGCTTCTGCGAAATTAGGATTAATTTCAATTGCTTTACGAAGAGATAATTCTGCTTCTTTTAATTGGCCAAGATCTTTCAATACGATTCCCAAATTGGAATGTGCTACTTCTTCATTATGTTTGATTTTAATTGCTTTACGATAGGATAATTCTGCTTCTTTTAAGTTGCCAAGATCTTGCAATATGCCTCCCAGATTGTAATGAGCATTTACGTAATCAGGATTGATTTCAATTGCTTTACGATAGGATAATTCTGCTTCTTTTAAGTTGCCAAGATTTTTTAATATGATTCCATAATTAGAAAAAACTCTGTGATCATTACATCCTTGATTTATTATCTGTTTATAATATTTTGTTGCTTCTGGAATGTTTCCTTGTGAATGAAATGTAATTGCTTGATTTATTACTTGTTGTTGTTGAGAGAGTTTAGAAGGAGTTTTCGTATTAATAGTGATGTTTTCTTTGATTTCTCCTAAAGAAAATGGAATTGGAAATATTTTGACCTCAGTAATTTTCTTATTTTCTTCTTCTGCTTGACTAGAACTATCCATCATCTCTTATTTTTTCTCTTTTTTGGTTATTGCGATTTTACTACTAATTTCAATCCGTATTAATTCTTTTTGAAATCATTTACCATTTATAGATCGGGAATAAAAAGTAGGTCTGTATTTTATTTCTCTAAGTAGAGAGCAAGGGGCAAGTTGACAACAACATATATGCTCACATAAATCGTATGAAGTTCCATAATATTTCTCTTCAAAAGCATGATTGAGTATATTTTGCTTGTAATCTATTGGCACGACTTGGTTTTACGCGGGCTTTACGTGCTATCTGTAAAGACACAACCCGTTGGTGTGACTGGGGTTTAGGCATGTTCTTATGCGATTAGCTATTGAGTGGGAATAAACGTCTAAAAATGAGTAGCTATAGACTGAATCCTTGAGGTTCACATGAGTTTTGTATGGAATATTGTTTACGTATTATCAAGAGTTTTGTGGTCAGTAGTTTCACACGAGTTTCACAAGTCACCTTGTCATTTTCTCTATAGAGAAATCGTAGAAGGATGGCTTTCTCTAAAAAATCAAAATATTTTTATTCCCTTAAATTATTGATATTTTAGTTTTACAAACCCAGAACTACTGATACTTTTTTCTGAGGGTATGTGGATGATTTTTTCGATATTTCCTAGTTTTATATGTTTGTTTTAAGAGGCAATGTCTCGATATTTATCATTTTGAGTAAGGATTTTCATAGGAGTTTTTTGTAGCTTGCTTGTTATTAAATACTATAAAAGTTAACCCCTATGATAATTCTATCTTTGTTGCCATTATATTTGACAGAGTGGTATGTATTAGCTGGGAATATCACTATCATTCCTTCTGTAGGTAGAATTTCTTTATGAGAATTGATTTCATGCTTATCTTTATAGAATTTTAAAATTCCTGGATACTTACAATCTTGATTTCCTGTGGATAAATAATATACAAGAGCATATTTTTGTTTCCATAAGTTTAGACCAGGAAATTTATCTATAGGGCCGATATGATTATGTTTGTTTATTGTGCTACTACCTCCTAAAATAGTAAAAAAAGAGTCACGTAAAAAAACATCTGAATCAACAACTTCTTTTAAAATAGAAGTTAAATCTTGTTCTAGTTTCTGTGTTATTTTATCATTGTCATCAAATAAATTATAGTCTGAGCCTCTAGCATTACCGAAACTAGGGTCTGTAAATTTATTGAGATCTAAAGTCTTGATTTTGTATAAGGAATTTATTAATTTTGGATCTACTAATTTTTTTAAAATAATTGGATAAGAACAGGCTTTTTCTTTGTGAATTTTGTTACCTTTAGAAGTTTTTGTTTCTTGATTATTTTTCTCTCTATGATTTTTTAATATTGTCATAATTAATTGATTATCTTTTGAATTAGGATCAATTGATAGGGCTTTTTCTATATTTTGTATTGCTAAATTCATATTATCTTTAGCATAATTTAGAAGACCTAAATTCTGATAACAAATTGCTGAATTAGGGTTCAGTTGAATTGCTCTGAGGGTAGATAATTCAGCTTCTTTTAAATTACCAAGATCTCTCAATATGATTCCTAGATTGGCATGAGCATTTGCGAAATCAGGATTCAGTTCAATTGCTCTCCTGGCTGATAATTCAGCGTCGTGTAACTTGCCAAGATTTCTAAGTATGTTTCCCAGACTGGCATGAGCATTCGCGAAATCTGGATTCAGTTCAATTGCTCTCCTGGCTGATAATTCAGCTTCCTTTAAATTACCAAGATCTCTTAAGATACTTCCTAGATTGGCATGACTGTTTGCGAGATTAGGATTC
>CACPLK010000050.1 GCA_902634795.1 uncultured Prochlorococcus sp.
GAGCATGGAGGGACTCGAACCCCCGACTCTCAGAACCGGAATCTGATGCTCTATCCAACTGAGCTACATGCCCAACGAAGGGTTGTTATTAAAAAAGGCCAAATACTGAGACCTTATTAAAATTAGCTTACATACAAATTCCATAAAGAAACATTCAACTTCATCAGTTAGAACTTAATAATTTTAGAAATTATCGGCGTTTTCAGCTTGAGTTAACTGAAAATCGTTTGATAGTAATAGGTCAAAATGGAGTTGGTAAATCTAATCTTCTGGAATCCGTAGAGCTTTTATCTAGTTTACGTTCTCATCGATCTAATCGAAATCAGGATTTGATTTATTGGGACGCAGACAAGGCTTACTTGTCTGCGATGATTGAAGATGATCAAAAACTTTCTCTAGAATTAAATAGAAAAGGTGGTAGAACCGCCTACAAAAATGAAAAACTATTAACTCGCCAAATTGATTTGATTGGGCCGATGAGAAGCGTAGGATTTAGTGCACTTGATCTAGAATTAATTAGAGGAGAACCTTCTCTTAGAAGAAATTGGCTGGATAGAATTGTTCAACAACTCGAGCCTATTTATTCTGATTTGATGAGAAGGTTTTCGAGATTACTTAGGCAAAGAAGTCAGCTTTGGCGAAATTTAATTGTTGAATCCAGCAAGAATCAGAATCTTCTCTTAGATTCTTTTGATATGCAAATGGCTTTGGTGAGTACAAGAATTCATCGAAGACGTAGGCGAATTTTAGAACGTCTACTTCCCATAGCTTTAAGTTGGCAACAACATCTAAGTAATGGTAAGGAGAAACTTAATATTACATATTTGCCGGGTAGTAAACTTGAGGGTGAAGAGAGTGAAAGACTTTGGCGGGAGAGTATTGAACGTCAACTTCTAAAATTGAGATCTGAGGAAGAGATTACAGGTAATTGTCGAGTCGGTCCTCATCGCGATGATGTGCAGTTTCAAATTAATGGAGTGGATGCTAGACGTTTTGGTTCTGCAGGCCAGCAGAGGACTATTGTATTGGCTTTGAAATTGGCTGAATTAGAATTAATTAAAAGAGTGTATGGAAAATCTCCAATTTTGCTTTTAGATGATGTTTTGGCAGAGCTGGATCCCAAACGACAATTATTGCTTTTAGATGCTGTCGGTCAAAAACATCAATGTTTAATCAGTGCAACACATGTCGAATCTTTTGAAGGTGAATGGGTACGCAACTCACAATTAATGCAATTAGATTCCTTGGGTTGAAACTATTGGTCGGTTATTGTGGGAAAGATTTTTGAATATAAATGGAACCTTTTTTTCCAGAATTGCATCCAAATCCTGGATGGAGTAAATCTTGCAAGTCAAGTGATATTGAAACCATAGATATAAAATCTAGTGAGAATATTGGCAGGCACTGCATACTTGAACTTTATCAATGTGATAATGCAAAGCTTAATGATGAAGCTTTTATACGGACAACCATCACATCATCAGCCAAGATTGCTGGTGCAACACTCATAAACTTAGTAACACATAGTTTTAAACCTCAGGGAGTTACAGGACTAGCTTTGTTGGCTGAATCTCATATCTCCATACATACATGGCCTGAGATTGGTTATGCAGCTATTGATGTATTCACTTGTGGTGACCATACGATGCCTGAAAAAGCTTGCAAGTTACTTTTTAAAGAATTTTTGGCTCAGAACTTTTCTTTTAAAAACATCATTAGAGAAATTCCTTCAGGAATTCAAACTTTGCATCGTGAGCCTTGATCAAAATGCAAAGTCAAATTACACAGTGAAAGTCAATCAATAATCATTGTTTCATAAGTATTTACTTTCATTAGTCTTTATGTCTCTAGTGAGTTTGCCACTAATAAACCCCTCGAGATCCAGGCTTATTGAATGGAAACCTAAGTATGAGAAATATTTAATTAATTGATTTCTCTCAATGGTTTTAAAAAAGTTATCTATTTCATTTGCCGGTAATTCGATTCTGGCTGATAGACCTTGACTTCTTACACGTACTTTTGAAAAGCCTTGATTAATAACCCATTCTTCTGCTAAGGCAATTTGCTCAAGCCGCTTAGAACTTATTTCTTCTCCAAAAGGAATACGAGAGGCTAAACATGGTTGCGCAGGTTTATCCCACCAAGGTAAACCTAATGATTTAGAAATCGAACGAATTGATTTTTTATCTATTTTTAGTTCGGCCAGTGGTGATATTGCTCCTGCCTGATTAGATGCATTAATGCCGGGTCGGAAATCGTGAAGATCGTCATGATTAACTCCATCGAGGACCTGAGCATTATGAAACCTCTTTGAAATTTGATTTAAATGTTTGTGCAATTCTTGTTTGCAGGCAAAGCATCTATTTTCAGGATTTTTAAAGTAATTTGGTTCATTAATTTCATTCGTTTGGCATTCTTCATGATTAATACCAATCCAAGCTGCTTGAAGACGCGCTTGCTTTAGTAAATATGGAGCCAAAGAAGGCGAGACACCAGTAACTGCAATGGCTTTTGAACCAAGTTGTTCTTGCGCTATTGTTGCTACTAAAGAACTATCAACGCCACCGGAGAAAGCAACACAAGCATAATTTATATCTTTAATAAACTCCCTTAACAATTTTAATTGCTTAAGTTCTGAGTCATTTAAAGATTCAAGTTGACTAAAAAACACTTTTTTAAAAGATCATTAATTTGATTGAATTGAGACTCCTATGCGCCGTCACCTTTGTATGTATTTTGCATATTCTATGACGTCTAATGTAGAAGAAGTTAAGTTGCATGCATAAGAAGCAGAATTATCGATCGTGGTATCAAACGGGATAGGAATTACGACAGCATCGGAAAGCCAGGAACGTAGTCATGGACAATTACATGTTTATGACGGAGAGGGTAAAGGGAAGAGTCAGGCAGCTTTGGGGGTGGTTTTGAGGACAATAGGTCTAGGAATATGTGAGAAAAGACAAACAAGAGTCTTACTTCTTAGATTCTTAAAAGGTCCTGGTCGGTCGTATGACGAAGATGCCGCTATAGATGCCTTGCAGCAAGGCTTCCCTCACCTGATTGATCAAGTTAGAACTGGCAGAGGCGAATTTTTTACTGCCGACCAATCCACCAAATTTGATTATCAGGAAGCTCAAAGAGGATGGGACATAGCAAAGGGGGCAATTGCCAGTGCCCTATATTCAGTTGTTGTCCTGGATGAATTAAATCCTGTTTTGGATTTGGGATTATTGCCTATTGAAGAAGTTGTTAAAACACTTACTGCAAGACCAAACGGAATGGAAATTATCGTTACTGGAAGAGCCGCACCAAATCCTCTTATTAAAGTTGCGGAACTTCATTCTGAGATGAGAGCTCACAGACGACCTGAGATGAATAACGATGAAATTCTTTTTGAAAATAATGTTAGTGGGATTGAGATATATACCGGTGAAGGTAAAGGAAAATCAACAAGTGCTTTGGGTAAAGCTTTACAAGCTATTGGTAGAGGAATAAGTCAGGATAAAAGTCATCGTGTATTAATTTTGCAATGGCTTAAAGGTGGTAGTGGTTACACAGAGGATGCCGCTATTGCCGCTCTTCGAGAAAGTTACCCTCATTTGGTCGACCATCTTCGATCTGGTAGAGATGCGATTGTTTGGAGGGGCCAGCAAAAGCCCATTGATTATGTAGAAGCTGAAAGAGCATGGGAAATTGCAAGAGCAGCGATTTCAAGTGGTCTTTATAAGACTGTGATTTTGGATGAGTTGAATCCAACCGTTGATTTGGAACTCTTACCAGTTGAGCCTATTGTTCAAACCTTGCTTCGTAAACCTTCAGAGACTGAGGTGATTATTACAGGACGATGCAAAAACCAACCAATATATTTTGATTTAGCAAGTGTTCATTCTGAAATGGTGTGTCATAAGCACTATGCAGAAAAAGGAGTTGAGTTAAAAAGGGGAGTTGATTATTAGTTTTAATTAATTTTATTCGTTATTCCAGGCTTCAATACCTCCTTCAATATTAATACCTTTAATTCCAAACTTATTTAAATGCTTTAGTGCAAGCAATGATCTTTTTCCACTTTTACAGAATACATAAAGATTTTTTTTTGCGGTCAGAATTTTAATTTCATTAATGGCTTCCCCGCTTTCAATAGTACTAAGGGGTATAAGCCTTGAACCTGAAATTGAGCATTGATTATGTTCATTTATGTTGCGTACATCTACTAATAGTATTTCATTTGAAGGTTGGCTAAGGAGTATATGTCGGTCGTATGTAATTTCAATGAGTCATACAGCATCAGATTTATTAGAAGTTCTTCTTTTAGCTAAAGAGTCAGGTTTAATTGATCCAACTCTAGGATCGGCTGATTTTCTCGTTGTCCCACTATTTGAGACTGTTGAGGATTTACAACACGCTCCTTCTGTAATGGAGTCTTTGCTAAAGACAGATGTTTATCGCGAATTACTTCCACGAGTAGGAGAGAAAAACCAACCGCTTCAGGAGCTTATGCTTGGATATTCGGATAGCAATAAGGATTCTGGTTTTCTTTCAAGTAATTGGGAAATTCATAAGGCTCAAATAGCACTCCAAGATCTAGCGAGTAGACAAGGAATAGCATTGCGCATTTTTCATGGTAGAGGGGGGTCTGTAGGAAGAGGTGGTGGACCAGCTTATCAAGCTATTTTGGCTCAACCTAGTGGTACACTACAGGGGCGCATAAAGATTACAGAGCAAGGAGAGGTTCTTGCTTCGAAATATAGCCTTCCTGAATTAGCTCTATATAACCTAGAAACTGTAACCACAGCTGTTATCCAAAACAGTTTAGTTACAAATAAATTAGATGCTACACCAAGTTGGAATGAATTGATGACCAGACTTGCAGCTCGTTCAAGGGAGCATTACAGAGCTTTAGTGCATGATAACCCTGATTTGGTTCAATTTTTTCAAGTCGTTACTCCACAAGAATTAATCCCATCATGCTCTGAAGCAGGTGTTATGGGAATTCTTCCAGGAATTATTGGTACAATTCA
>CACPLK010000051.1 GCA_902634795.1 uncultured Prochlorococcus sp.
CTGTTAAATCCTGTTGCTCTGACTCTATGAAAAACCTATAAGAGATTTATACAGGAATGACTTTTAAAAACCGAACTTCCTCATGGTTCCATGAAATGAATATATCTAAGTTATTGTTAATTGATGCAGCATTAGCAATTGCAATAATACCCCTTTTATTTTTGATTCAAGGCGGCACAAGAAAATCGGTCCTTTTAAGAAGTTTCAAAAAGGAAGATCTTTTAAGAAAGGCTTCTATCAAACTTCCAGATAAAGAAAAGCTTATTGAACTGGAAAAACTTGCAAAGAATCAAGGTAGTGGAATTGAATTTGATGCGCTTTTAGGAGATTGGAAGTTTCTCTCCGTATGGAAAAAAGACATCAACGAAGAAGATCCTGTCTTCAGTTCATTGCTAAGAATCTTCTCTGCAAATATAGAGTTTAAAAAGGAGATCTCAACTAAGGATTTACCCAAATTTTCTGTTATCGCATCCATCCAATTTGGACTTTTCACAATAGAATTTTCAGGTTCTGGGTATTTACAAGGCAAACAACCTTTATTTAAATTCTTTTTTAATCTAATTGAACTCAAATCAGGTTCAAATAAATTATTGACAAGATCTCTTGAAGAACCGGAAGAAAAGAAGAAATCATATTTTGCTCTGATTGCATTAGGAGAAGATCGTGAATGGCTTTCAGCCAGAGGGCAAGGAGGTTCGGTTATGATTTGGTTGAAAGATTGAATTCAACGAGTAAAGCTAATCAAATAACAATTGAGATTTAATTATCAACTAAAGGCTTTAAGAAAAGAATCAATAAAAGAATCACCTAAATAAAAGCTAATAGACAATTTTATTGTTGTTGCAGTAGAGGTTTTTATGAGGTCCTCTGTTTAAATTGGTCAGGTATTGAAAAATCTTCTCGTATTTGATTTAAACGTTTTTTGTAAATAGTTTCGTAATCTGGATCACGGCTTTTATAGGCGTTGTAATTTTGCCCTTCAAAATCTTCTTCTTTTATTAATTCTTCAACTTGCTTTATAAGGTCTCTATAGATATCTGCTCCTACAATCTGTTCTTTAGTAAGTTCGCTTCCATGAGAATCAGCGTATTGAATAATCCCTTTGTAAGTAAAAAGCCATTGCCTCCTTGCTAATGGATCTAATGCGATAACTTCTTTGACTAAAAAGCTTATACAAAGTTTGAACTTTAATTCCAAATCGTTAGTTTCAATCACAAAGGAAGGATCTTATCTTCAATAAATTGTAGATGGCTATTTTGGAATTCATTCATTCGGTTTGAATCCCTCTACTGGAATGGATTTAATTTCGTTATCAGTTGAGTGATTTTGATTCATTTTTTTCTGCATCTCCGAATTACTCGCCAAAAAGAAAACCCCAAGTGCAGCGATAAATGGAAAAAGGTTTTTTATTGTTTTCATAAGTTTTTCCAGTAGAAACGATCTCTTAAACTCCAGAGAATTTACTTATTCAATAAGATCAAGTGTATAAAAAATATCTTTGCATTTATTTCTTTTGTCGAACTCTTTAGCTTCATTGCTTTCTAATGAGGCTCCAAATTTATCCATATCGGTGATATGAATTAATGTATGAGCTTTATGGTCGTTTACTTTTACAAATTCATAATCACTTACAAAATCCTTAACCAAGCAACCAAAGAAATTCTCGGTAATTTCCTTTTCAAATTCGTCAAAAGTACAGCTATAGGTCGAAATAATTAGGGTATTCATAAAAAATTATCAGAACAATAGTTAGCATTGCATTTTTTTTATAGCTTTTCTGTAGGGATGTACATCTCTTTAGGTTCCTCTGACAAATAGGGATATTTCATACTTGCAATCCTAATAGAGTATGACGGTTGGGATTTTAATTAGCCTTTCATAGCTTCTTCAATAATAGAAATCTCTCTGGTGTTTCTTCTGTTAAGTCCACGTAGGTCTAATTGAAAGCGTATTACCTCCAATGCAAGCTTGTTAAATCGAAAGGTGGCTTGTACATATCCATGTGAGTAATCTGATTCAAAATATCCAAAACCTTTCAAGTCTTTTACAAGTAAATAACTATCAAAAATTTTGCTATACCATCTGATCAGCATACTGTTGTCCATAATGTCAGCTATGGCTATACGAGATATAGTTTTAGTTCTAACAGCAAAGTAATCATTAAGGTCCTGGTAGATAGGTAAAAAGAATTTCATTAACCCTTTCTAGCTGATCTTTCTCAACTCATCTTCTTGCTCTAAGTAAAGTTATAAAAATGGACCATATCAGTTACAAATAAATCAAGAGAATAGCACCATGGTTGGAGTCCTATCTAAAACGCACTAAAGTTAAACTTAAAAATTCACTAATGAATATCTTTAACCGCCTTTGCTCTCAGCGATAGCTTTAACAAGTGTTTTTATAACTCTTAAACCAGCAAAGTCTCAAGAAAAGATAGAAGTTACTCCATTAATTCAATTGTCGATGGGACTTAGCGGTAAAAATCTCATATTCAAGATGGAAACAAGCTGAACTAAGACTTTTAAAAGTCAATATTCCAGTCGGAATAAAGACTCTCTTACATATACATCCATTACCAATGCTGGTTTATTTACAACAAGGGAAACTAAAACACACAAGAGGTGAGACTATTAATTATTTTACCGCTGGAGAATCATTTATTGAAAGCAACAATGGTTCCCCTCACTTTGTTGAGAGCGTAGGCAAAAAGCCAGCAGTTATTTTTGTCGGATTAAGTCTGCTATTGGTATACCTACAACAATTAATAAATAGTTAATCCCAGATTTTGTTATTAAAAATCAAATCATATATTTATAAATCCTGAAGCCAAGCAAGGGATATGAAAGCTGATCTTTATCTCATAACAAATGTAATATGTTTTCTCCATTTTAAAGCTATAAAAAATATAGGAAGCACATCAGCTGCCACCAATTTATAGGACTATTGATCGATGGTTTCATTTGCTAGAGCAAGGACAAGATCATTGCTATCAAGGCTATGGCCTGTGACAGGAAAAAACCTAAACTATCCAACAGTTGAGTCACGCAAGTCCAAAAAGCTGATTGAAGATATTGCCGAGCAAAACAAGTGCTTCTTGGAAGCAAGCAAGAATGGTGGAATTTGGTTTTCTTAGATCATTGACTTAAAGGCAGAGTGGAGACCTATCTCTGAATGATATTGACTGGATGATTTGGACCTGAGATCAAGCTCTCCAAAAACAAAATAATAGTTTTGAAGAAATTTATTTAATTAGAATATAAAATAAATAAAAAACTATTTGGGTGATTCATTAAATCAAGAAAAGCATTAAAACTTAAAATATGAAATTCATTAACAAGCAAATAAATTATTGAATATCAATTATTTATTTGCTTGTTCTTCAATGTATTTTTTAAGGGTATAGCCATGACAATCAAATGGGTATTCTGCCCTAGTCATCTCGCTAGCCTGAGTCTTATCAGCATCATTACCTCTAAATTTTCGACAATCACATATAAAGTCCATCTTGGTTCCATCTTTATAATCTATCACTCTCGCATCTAGCCATTCTTTTGCTTGCTCTGGCATCTCATTACAAGCAATCCATGAACCCCAGAACAGTGCATCAAACATTTGTATTGCTTCTGCTCTTTTATTTGGCCCTGCAAAGTCCTCACAGAAATTTCTTACAGGACAGTCTTTTCTACTGATATAAAACTTTTTAGCTTGATTCTCAAAACCTCTGACATATGTTTTTTTATTATTTACTGCGTCCAAAGCAGCATTTAATTGATCTCCTCCAAATGTATTGGTTATTCTCGATTTATCAATTGATATCTGACAAGTCAGATCCGTTTCACTTTCAGTAGCGACATCATCTCTTCTGACATCAAATTGTCCAAGCACTTCAATTTGTTTAGTCATCTAGGTGCAACTCATTTTCCATTAGATTGAATGATTTTATTCTAATTTGTTCAAAACGATCTATGGCTCAAAGAGAAAAGTCCTTTTAATTATTAATTGATGTCTCTTCCCAATTATCTCATTTTTGAAAGAACTTTTCCATTTCTGACTTGGTACTCTAATCCGAGAAATTGATTGCTTAATTGATCCACTTGACAGACTTTTTTGGAAAATCCCTTTTTTCCATTTGCTTTGAATTCCAGCATCAACTTTTTTCAACATGAGGTAAGTTCCTCCTTCAACAACCCATTTATAACATTATCTTTTAGCCTCTATTTCATCAAAAGTATCTGCATATATTAATAAACAATATAGGAAAAGAGCTTTTAAAGGATGCTGCTTTATGGGTAATTATTTTTGGAGCGGTTTCTTTGCTCGTTTTTTACAACTACGTTGGAGTTAAAGAGATTCTGAATCATAAGTTTAACTAATTCTCGAAA
Source organism: uncultured Prochlorococcus sp. (assembly GCA_902634795.1). Lineage (GTDB taxonomy): Bacteria > Cyanobacteriota > Cyanobacteriia > PCC-6307 > Cyanobiaceae > Prochlorococcus_B. The sequence goes on from CACPLK010000051.1 coordinate 4,383, forward strand.
ACCCCACCTTTAAACTGTCACGTGTCTGGGTATTTGTTCTTAATTTTATAGTATCTTTCCACATTCACCTGCGAGTACAAGGTCAAATGGCTCAACGAATTAACGTTGCATTAAATTCAATTCCATCAGGATGCAGAGATCTAGTTGAATTCGCTTTCTTTTGCGGAGTTGGTTTTACTTTTGGGAGCTTAGGTCTCATATGACTTCAACTACTAAAGCAATATCTGAAGCAAGAATTAAAAAATTTATTCCTTATTTTGTAGTTGGGAAGCTTGCAATTTTTACTGGACTTCTTGTTTATATGATGCAGGGCTAGTAGTTCCTCAGATTCATAAGAAAAACTTATTCCACGGTTAGCACTACCCCGACCGAACCTCAATCAAGTCTTTTACGTTACTAAGTTTATTCCAACAGAGATCTAAGTTTTTCCTCTCTCTGAGAAAATTCCTCCCAAAATCAAAATGACTGCTGCAACTTACAAAAAAACTGCTTTGAAAGTTTTAGTGCTTTGGAACCTTCCTGCGTTACTTCTCCTGGCTGGTGCATTCCAA
>CACPLK010000052.1 GCA_902634795.1 uncultured Prochlorococcus sp.
TCAAAGCCAGAAGGAATAAAGAAAAAGCTCAGGAATCTCTTAGAATTACTTTGATAGATTCCGAAAATCCCAGCCAACAATAAAAGCAATGTGATTGGAAGATGCAGTGAAGTTGATCGATCAATAATTGACCCAATAAATACAAAACTAGCCGTTGTCCATTGCCATACTTGACTACGTTTATTTAACAGGTTTAAAGCAAACCCCCAAATTATTGAAATTACGATTATTTGAGGAATAGACAAAAAAACTGAAAATTTATCAATTGATTGTCCTTGTCTCCAAAGTTGACTCAAAAGTAAAATGATGAAAAATCCAGGCAATAAAAAACATATCCCACTTATTAATCCTCCATAAAAACCCTTTATCTTTGTCCCTAAAAAGATGGCTAATTGACTTGATGTCGGCCCAGGTAGTATTTCGCAAATACCCAATCCTTCGTCAAACTCTTGCTCGGAGACCCAATTCCTTTGAATGATGATCTCGTCTTTAAACATTGCTATGTGCGCATATGGGCCGCCAAAACTAAAGACTCCTATTCTCAGAAAAATTGAACTCAGTTCAGAAAATGTTGGGCTCACTATCACTAAAAAATATCCTATAGAAATAGATAAGGTAATCTTTTGGTATAAGAATATTAGGCTTTTTCAATAGCTATAGCACTTGAAACTGGTGGTAGTCGTAAACTAGTCAACAATGAGATAAATACAAATAAGCTTGAACACCATAAACATAATTGCATCCCTATAGATGCATTAGTTCCAAGCATGAATAAAACTCCTGATAGGAGAGTACCAATCAGTCTCCCTGCAGCATTTGCCATGTAATAGAAGCCTACGTTTAGACTTACGTTTTCCTTGTCCGTATAGGCAAGAACCATATATGAATGTATCGATGAGTTCATTGCAAAAATGAATCCAAATAGTATTAATCCAACGGTAATTGCTATTTCTGGATTGCTTTGTCGCCATAGTGCTATTGCTATTAGAGCAGGTATCGCAGTTAAGACTGCACTCCAAAATTGAACAGAAGAAACTCCTGGACTTGTTTTCTTTCCCCATAAATTTCTTAAAGACGGTGCAAACGCTTGGATAAAGCCATAACCAATAACCCACAATCCTAGGAACGCTCCAATCTCAGAAAAATTCCAATTTAAATACGTTTCAAGAAAAACAGGAAGTGCTACGACGAACCATACATCTCTTGCTCCAAAGAGAAAAAAACGTGCAAAAGATAGGACGTTGATACCTTGAGATTTAGAGAATAAGTCTTTAAAGATAGGTTTGCTTTTCATCTTTCCAATATCTCCAGGCAAAATCAATGTCAATAAAAACGAAACACCTAATCCGATTGCCATAAATTCAACTGCTTTATTAAAACCGAAACTGGTCAGCAACAATCCACCAAGAAAGAAGCCAACTCCTTTGAGTGCATTTTTGGAACCAGTTAAGATGGCTACCCATTTAAATAGTTGATTATTCCCACCATCATCTTCTGAGGAGTCTGGAACGACAGTTTTGATGGCACTTTTAGCACTCATCTTATTGAGATCTTTTGCTATACCACTAATTGCTTGAGCAACCATGACATAGATGACACTCAAAAGTTTCGACCAACCACTCGAAACGGGTATCAACATCAATAAGGCACCGATTTGTAAAAGAGTCCCGACCCAAAGTGTTAGACGTAATCCATACCTTGCTCCTATCCATCCTCCATAGAGATTAGTGATAACGCCAAAGAACTCATAAAAAAGGAATAAGAATGCGATTTCTAATGTTGTATATCCAAGGCTATGAAAGTGAAAAATCACTAGCATTCTTAGAGCACCATCTGTCAGTGTGAATGCCCAATAGTTGGTCGTTACGATTCCATATTGTTGCAAAGCCGATAATCGCATGTTCTTATTTTTAATCCTTTTCAAGATTTATGACATGGCAGACGAGATCTGCCATTCGACAGCTATAACCCCATTCATTGTCATACCAAATATAGACTTTCAATTGAGATTTATTGATCACCATGGTTGATGGCGCATCTATGATTGAACTCCTTGAGTCATTGACATAATCAATTGAGACAAGTGGTTTTTCTTCGTAACCAAGGATTCCTTTTAGCTCTCCTTCTGAAGCTTCTTTGAACACATGATTAACTTCTTCTTGCGTGACCTCTTTCTCTAATTCAAATACAGCATCAGTTAAAGATCCATTGAGGAGAGGGACTCGAACTGCATGGCCATTTAATTTTCCTTGTAATTCTGGGAATATCATCCCTATCGCTTTTGCTGATCCTGTTGTTGTTGGAATTAAGCTTTGTGATCCGCTCCTTGCTCTTCTTAAATCTGATTTAAATGAATCAACAATTACCTGTGTATTTGTTAAATCATGAAGTGTTGTGATGCTTCCATGCTTTATACCAAAAGCTTGATTAACAACTTTCACAACGGGAGCTAAGCAATTAGTTGTGCAGGATGCAGCTGTTACTAAGCGATGTTTATTGGGCTCATATAAATCATGATTAATACCGTAGACGATATTTAGAGTATCCTCTCCCTGGATGGATCCTTTTACTGGACATGCAACGACAACTCTTTTCATCCCAAGAGTATCAAAATAAGGATTTAATGTTTGAGGAGTTTTGAATTTTCCTGAGCATTCGAGAATTAGCTCTATACCTTTTTCATTCCATGGCACTTTTGTGTAATCACTTTCTTGAGAAAAAGATATTGGCTGACCTTCAATACTCAGGTTGTTTTGGTCGTTGCTTATTGCTTTGTTCCAACGACCATGAACTGAGTCATATTCAAGTAAATGCGCAGCTCCCTTTGCATCACCAAATGGATCGTTGATATGCGAAATCTCGATATTTTCCCTATCCCAGAGTGCTCTAAGAACAAGTCGTCCTATACGGCCAAAACCATTAATACCAATGCGCATAAAACTCCGCAACAGGGCACATACATAGCATATATCAAGAATGGTTGATACATCAATCATTCTTGATTGGCTTTGGAAATTCTTGTATTATGAGTAAATATTTTTACTCTTTTGTCTGTGAGTTCTGCGGTTGACAGCGAAATTGTTTCAGACAAGACAAAGAAACTGCTAAAAGCTCTTTCAGAGCCACTTAGGCTTCAAATCATTGAGGCTTTATCTTCAGGCGAAAAATGTGTATGTGATCTTATTGAAGAGATGGGACTTGCTCAGTCAAAAATATCGTTTCATTTAAAAGTCTTGAAAGATGCTGAATTGATAATTGATAGGCATAGCGGAAGATGGGTTTATTATCACTTAAATATCGAAGCTCTAAATTCTTTGCAAGATTGGATTGTTCTTCTCAAGGAGAACTCGCAACTGTCTACAAAAGATTGTTGCTAGGATTTCTATTATTGATTTTATTTTCTAAATAAAGAAACTATATTTAACATTGAACTTAATACAAAAAATATATATATTAATTTCAAATAGTTATTATCATAAACAAACTTTATTTTCTGTTGTTTACAGTAGTATTAACTTTAGAATTTGTGAATGTCTTTTGTAGATCGATACTTAAGTTATTTTATCGCTGTTTCTATGATTCTAGGGGTTTCTATTGGATCTATCTTTCCTAATGTTTCCAATTATATTTCCTCTTTAGAACTAACAGGTATCAATCTACCTATAGCTTTTTTGATATGGGGAATGATTATTCCGATGATGTTATCAATAAATTTTAATTCTATTATCAAAATCAAGGATAGGCCACAGGCAATTTTAATTACAGTAATAGTGAATTGGTTAATCAAACCAATACTTATGACAGGTATAGCTATATTATTTATAAATAATATATTTTCTACTTGGATTGATACTGGTAAAGCATCAGAATATATTTCTGGAATGATTCTATTAGGAGTTGCTCCCTGCACTGCAATGGTTTTTGTTTGGAGTAATCTTGTTAAAGGGAACTCTAACTATACTTTGGTCCAGGTTATTATTAATGATCTTATTTTATTATTTGCTTTTGCACCTATTGCTTCTTTCTTGCTTGGTGTTAATCAAATCAAAATACCCTTATGGACTATATTTAACTCTGTTTTGATTTATGTATTTATACCACTTTTATT
>CACPLK010000053.1 GCA_902634795.1 uncultured Prochlorococcus sp.
ATGGTTAATTAATAATAATTTATCGAAAAAAATTATCTCTAGCAAAGTTTTACATTTCGCGGGTATAAGTGAATCATTACTAGCTGACAAAATCACACATTTACTTAAGGCAAAAAACCCTACTGTTGCTACTTATGCAAGCACCGGAGAAGTAAAGGTACGCATCACAGCAAATGGAGATAATTTAGAAGAAACTAATAAATTGATAAAACCTATTGAAAAAGAGATAACTCAAGTCACTGGATTAAAATGCTTCGGGGCAGATAATGTAACTATTGAAGAAATAGTATTTAAATTATTACTGAAAAGAAAAGAAACAATTGCCGTTGCAGAATCATGCACCGGAGGTGGAATAGGTTATCAACTTACAAAAATCCATGGATCTTCAAAAATTTTCCATGGAGGCGTTATCGCATACAACAATTCTATCAAGCAAAGAATATTAGGTGTCCCTGAGGAATTAATTAATACCTATGGTGCAGTCTCTAAGCAAGTGGTTGAATCAATGGCAGAAGGTGTCCAAAAAAAATTCAAAGTTAACTGGGCAATATCTGTCAGTGGAATTGCAGGGCCGACTGGAGGAAGTAAATTAAAACCAGTTGGTCTAGTCAATTTTTGTATTAAGGGTCCAAAGACTCTTATCACATGGGAAGAAAGATTTGGATCTAATAAGACAAGAGAAGATATTCAAAAATTAAGCGTTTTAAATGCTCTTGATAGATTACGTTTATCTATAATCATGGACAACTAAGTCCTAATAGTTGGATTTGACAGTTGAGTTCTGGAACCCTCTACGACAAAGTTTGGAACTTCCATCAGGTAAAAGAGCTACCTGGAGGATCAACTCAACTTTTTGTTGGTCTTCATTTAATTCACGAAGTGACAAGCCCACAAGCATTTGCGGCTCTTAATGAAAAAAATCTTGAAGTAAAATTCCCTAATCTAACTGTTGCTACTGTCGATCATATAGTTCCAACATTAAATCAACAGCGTCCTTTTAGTGATCCTCTCGCAGAGGAAATGCTGGCTACTTTAGAAAAAAATTGCAAAACCCATGGAATAAAATTTCATGGGATTGGAAGCAATTCCCAAGGAGTAGTTCATGTTATGGCTCCCGAATTAGGACTAACTCAACCTGGGATGACGGTAGCTTGCGGAGATTCACATACCTCAACGCATGGAGCATTTGGAGCAATCGCATTTGGCATTGGAACAAGTCAAGTTCGTGATGTTTTAGCAAGTCAAAGTTTGGCGATGAAAAAATTAAAAGTAAGAAGAATATGGGTAGATGGTTCATTGCAAAAGGGAGTTTATGCCAAAGACCTTATTCTTCATATCATCCGTTTGCTTGGAGTCAAAGGAGGGGTCGGATTTGCCTATGAATTTGCTGGTCCTGCTATAGAAAAACTTTCAATGGAAGGAAGAATGACCATATGCAATATGGCTATTGAAGGGGGTGCAAGATGTGGATATATCAATCCAGATGCAACTACTTTTGAATATCTTAAAGGGAAAGAATATTCTCCCAAAGGTGAAGAATGGGATAACGCTATTAAGTGGTGGAAAAGTTTAGTTACTGATTCAGAAGCCAAATTTGATGATGAGATTCAATTGGATGGATCATCTATAGAACCCACAGTTACTTGGGGTATAACTCCTGGTCAAGGTATTTCAATCAAAGAAAAAATTCCAAATCCTGAAAAACTACCAAAAAATGAACAACAAATAGCTAAAGATGCATGCAAATACATGAATCTAGAAGCAGACCAACCCATAGAAGGAACATTAATTGATGTTTGCTTTATAGGTAGCTGTACGAATGGAAGGTTAAGTGATCTCCAAGAGGCATCAAAAATTGTGAAAGGTCGGAAAGTCTCAACTGGAATAAGAGCTTTTGTCGTCCCCGGTTCCCAAAAGGTTGCTAAAGAGGCCAAACAAAAAGGAATAGATAAGATTTTCCTTAAAGCAGGTTTTGAATGGAGAGAACCAGGTTGTTCAATGTGCCTAGCAATGAATCCAGACAAGTTAGAAGGAAGACAAATAAGCGCTAGCTCAAGTAATCGAAATTTTAAAGGGCGGCAAGGGTCTGCAAATGGAAGAACCTTATTGATGAGTCCAGCCATGGTTGCTGCTGCTGCAATCAATGGGAAGGTTACTGATGTAAGAAAATTACTCCAAGACTAAAACTACAAATAACTTTATCCATCAATGAAACAGGTATTTCCAAAAGGAGAAATCAACGCAATTAAAGGCCGCGGCTTGGTAATCAAAGGCGATGATATTGATACTGACAGAATTATTCCAGCAAGATTTCTCAAATGTGTAAGTTTTTCCGCATTAGGAGAACAAGTCTTTGCAGATGATAGAAAAGAACTAAAAGGCAATCATCCATTTGACCTAGACCAGCATAAAGGAAGCAATATTCTTGTTGTTAATGATAATTTTGGCTGTGGTTCAAGTCGCGAACATGCCCCCCAGGCTCTTATGAGATGGGGAATAAGATTAATTATCGGTGAAAGCTTTGCTGAAATTTTCTTTGGGAATTGTCTTGCACTTGGCATACCTTGCATGACGGCTTCAAAACAAGAAATTACTAAATTACAATCCCTAATTGATGAGAACTCCAATCAAATTTGGGATTTTAATCTTAAGGAACTTTCAATTTCCAATCAAAAAGAAAGCTTTAGGCTCCATCTCGAAGGAGGAGCATACAAAATGCTTTATTCAGGTAAATGGGATGCCACTTCTCAACTATTAGATGCTGAGGAAAAAATCAATAATACAGTCAAAAATCTACCTTATTTAAATAATTTCAAATAAGAAATCTAAAATACTGGATTTACAGAATCGCCAAATTTAAATCCATTTATACGAAAATATATTCCTCCGGCATCATTATTGGGATGATAGTAAATTCCACATTCGTAAGATCTTTTATGCCATAAAAGGCCTAACTTTGTATCAAAATATTCTCCATAATTGTTCGAACTATTATCAATATTTAAATTAGAGACTACATCAAAAATTACAGGTCCATATATTTGTTGCATTAAACTTATATTTAGCGTTTTCAAATCAATAGCGTTGTCAAACTTAAATGGACTATTGCCAAACTTAATTTTCACACCTGGCATAACCGAGATTTTTGTATAATCGAGAAAATTTCTCTCTAAAGTTCCTAATCTAATTTCAGGACCAAGACTCAATTTGAAGAAGCCTTGATCAATTGAATTGATATAGTTAAAATAGGCTGATTTAATATTAGTTCTGAATACTAATTCAGGGTTAATTAAAACAGGAGATAAAATCATTTCTTTCTTTTTATAAAGATTTTTTTTATTACTCTTCCACATTGGATATTCACTATCTAAAGAAACAAAAATACTAGACCGCCAAAGACTGATCATTTTACTATTTTCTAATTTTTCTGCTTCATATTTAGCTGTTCCTATTCGAATATTTAAGTTGTTTTTCAGCTCACCAGTTTTAAAATTTTTTGTCTTTTCAATAAAACCTCCAAATGCAGATTTAATCTCAGTTTCACCAATTGTGCCATTCCAAGCTCTAGATCTATAAGTAGTAAAAATATTAAAACTTGATTCCTCTAAAATAGGCATTTTGAAATACTTTCTAAAAGTGCTTGAGTGCCTTATACCACTAAAAATTCTAGTTGTATTTAATGTGCTTAAATCATTTAAACTATCAAAGCTCCAATTCGCTTCGCTTGCTTTCATTTTTATATTTAAACCAAATAAATCAGAAAATTTAATATTCTTATCTTGACTATTATTATAACTATATGTCTTACCTAAAATAGCTCTATTAATCAAAAACTGAGGCTGCAATTCAAGTTTTATGTTATTATTAATATTTGTGGTATTGTTTCTTCTTACTAAGACTAGTCCATCACGATCATTAGCATCATAT
>CACPLK010000054.1 GCA_902634795.1 uncultured Prochlorococcus sp.
TGCTATTGGTGCAAGCAAATCAAAAAATATAGACTTATTATTGGTAGATACTGCAGGCAGATTACAAACGAAAAATAATTTAATGGAGGAATTAAAAAAAATTAGAAAAATAATTGATAAACTTGCTCCTAAAGCAAAAGTTGAATCATTATTAGTACTTGATTCTAGTCAAGGTCAAAATGGGTTAAGGCAGGCTTTAGCCTTTGCCGATTCCGCAGAATTAACAGGCGTAATACTTACGAAACTTGATGGATCTTCGAGAGGTGGTGTTGCAATGGCTGTTGCATCTGAAGCGAAACTTCCTGTTAGATTTATCGGAGCTGGAGAAAAAATTAGGGACTTGCGACCATTTAACAGTTTTGAATTTATTGAGGCACTTTTAACTATGAGATGATTTTTAGAAATTTTTTGTGTATGTTGCTAGGTTTTAATTTCTGCATTACTGGAGAATCGTGATACAAAATTCTTCAATTTCAGAACAACAAAATGAACATCTAACTAACCCCTTATCAAGTGATGCTTCCAAGTCTTTAAGAGAGTTGGTTCATAGTATTTCTCAAGAGCAAATTGTTAATCAAGATTTATTGCTTTCTTTAAGCTTTGCTTTGCGAAGTTTTACTAATTTACGACGTTTTCTCGAGCTTACTCCACTTCTTGTCACTCAATTAGTTGGTGTTAAGGGATCATTGTTAATTCCATTTCAAGATAATGGAAGTCTTTGGCGCGAACAATTACAAATGATCCCAATGGATGAAGATAAGGAACTTTTTAGAAAATTATTTCTTTTAGAGGAAGGAAAGAAAACTGGTTTTGGGATGCAGGAAAAGAATATAGCAATGTTGGATTCTTTAGTCCAAAGACATTTGGATTCTTCTAATGTAATTGCTACATCGATAGTTTCTAGAGGAAGACAGCGAGGTCGATTGTATGCATTTGATAAAAAAGAGATTGTTTTTGGAAGCAATGTTCATCGAAAACATTTTCAAATAATTGCCGATCTGACTGGGGTAGCTATAGAAAATGATGTCATTTTTCAGGTAATTCGTAATCATGAAAAAGTTGATAGACAAATAAGTATTGGCGCTGAAATCCAATCACAATTATTACCTGATCAATGTCCAATAATTGAAGGAGTTGAATTAGCGGCTTGCTGTAGACCAGCTTTTCAAGTAGGTGGTGATTATTACGATTTTATGCCTACTCGGCCAGATTTGAATGAAACAGCAAAAGTTAGTGGGCGTTGGGCTTTTGTTATTGGTGATGTGATGGGTAAAGGAGTACCCGCAGGGTTGTTGATGACTATGTTACGAGGAATGCTCAGAGCAGAAGTTTTAAAAGGATTACCCCCTGATTCTATTTTGCATGATTTGAATCAATTAGCTCTTGACGATTTGACTCAATCACATCGGTTTGTCACTTTGTTTTATTCAGACTTTGATGCGCAATCGAGAAAATTACGTTTTGCTAATGCAGCACATAATCCTCCTTTACTTTGGAGAGCTCAGTCAAAATCAATTAATAGATTAGATGCTCCTGGTTTATTGATTGGTCTTCAACCTGAAGCTGATTATGGATGTGGAGAGATAGTTCTCGAGCCTGGTGATGTTCTTCTCTATTACACAGATGGCGTTACTGAAGCACCTGGAATATCAGGTGAACGTTTTGATGAAAATCGTTTGATAACTTTTTTAGATAAATTTGCAAGGGAGGGTTTAGGAGCTCAAGAAATATTAAATAAACTTTTTGAAAGATTAGATGGTTTTGTTGGTGTGAGTGATCAGCATCTTGAAGATGATGCATCAATGGTGGTTTTAAAAGTTAATGAAGAATCAACGCTTCCTAAATTAACTTAGTAAATATCCTGACAATTGCTCGGACTCTTGCTTTATTTGTATTAGTAATTTGGACAATGCATTGAGCAAAGCTTGGAGCGATAGATTTGATAAAGGACTTAATCCTTTTATTGAAAAATTTAATGCTTCAATTGAGTTTGATATTTGTTTATTAGAAGAAGATTTGGATGGATCAATTGCTCATGCACGTATGCTTGGAATTCAAGGAATCATTACTAAGGAAGAGGCTATAACTTTAGAAAATGGCCTTCAACAGATTAGGAAAGAGGCTGCTGATGGCTTATTTCAACCTGCGATTTCCGATGAAGATGTGCATTTTGCAGTAGAAAAAAAATTAATAGCTTTGATAGGTCCGGTAGGAAAAAAATTGCATACTGGTCGTAGTCGTAATGATCAAGTTGGAACAGATTTAAGATTATGGCTTAGAAAGCGTATTGATGAAATTGATAAGGATTTAGAGCGTTTTCAGAAATCTCTTTTTTTATTAGCCGAGAAAAATCTTCATACGCTTATTCCTGGCTATACGCATTTGCAAAGAGCACAACCTTTGTCTCTCGCCCATCATCTATTGGCATATGTTGAGATGGCACAAAGAGATAGGAATCGATTAAAAGATGTAAGAAAACGAGTTAATATTTCACCACTAGGAGCAGCTGCTTTAGCCGGGACTTCTATTTCTATAAATAGAAAGATTACTTCTTCAGAATTGAACTTTCAAGAAATTTATTCTAATAGTTTAGATGCTGTAAGTGATAGAGATTTTGTCGTAGAGTTTTTAGGAGCATCAGCGTTAATTATGGCTCATTTAAGTAGATTATCCGAGGAAGTAATTTTGTGGGCTTCTGAAGAATTTGCCTTTATTCAATTAACAGACCGATGTGCTACTGGAAGTAGTCTTATGCCTCAAAAAAAGAATCCTGATGTTCCAGAGCTAGTTCGAGGCAAGTCAGGGAGAGTATTTGGACATTTACAAGCTATGTTAACAATGATCAAAGGATTACCTTTGGCCTACAATAAAGATTTTCAAGAAGACAAAGAAGCAATTTTCGATAGTGTGAAAACAGTTAAAAATTCTTTAGTTGCCATTTCAATATTATTTGAGGAAGGGTTGATTTTTAGAAAAGAAAAACTCAATTATGCTGTTTCATCCGATTTTTCAAATGCTACTGATGTTGCTGATTATTTAGTGGCCAAGAACATACCATTTCGAGAGGCCTATCAATTAGTTGGTCGAATTGTTAAGACCTCTTTAGAGGAGGGGGTTTTATTAAAGGACATTCCTTTGGAAAGATGGAAAACATTTCATAAATTTTTTGAAAAAGATATTTATGAAAAGCTCTTGCCTTCAAGTGTGGTTGAGTCGCGTTTGAGTGCAGGTGGCACAGGGTTTGAGAGAGTTCAAGAACAGCTTGTTTTGTGGCGCGAGAAATTATTTAATTAAAAAAATTGTTTTAAATCTTTTTGAGGGCTTTCGGTATTAAAGTGTTTTGTGATAACTCAATTTAGAGTTATTAATTTTGGCTATTCTTAGCCTATTAGTTACATTTTATTTTCAGTCCAATTTTCAAGTGAGTATTTTTGTCGGCAACTTACCCTTCCGCGCTGAGCAGGAAGATGTCATTGAATTGTTTTCTCCTTTTGGGGAGGTGGCAAATTGTTCTTTACCTTTAGAACGAGATACAGGACGCAAAAGAGGTTTTGCTTTTGTTGAGATGGCTGATGAAGCAGTTGAAGCTTCAGCAATT
>CACPLK010000055.1 GCA_902634795.1 uncultured Prochlorococcus sp.
TAAATGATTTTTTATTGAATAGGTGTGGGCTTCCGTAGCTTGTTTAAAAAACCCTTTGCTATCAACATGGTCTAATAGCCGATCGAATTATATGAATTCAGACGTTTCCTCATCCGAACATGAATTATCTCAAGATGCTTCATCACAAGATAATTCCAATGATAATTCTGTAAGTTCTCATACAAGTAATGAATCACTTAATCAAGATGAGCTTCCAGATAATCCCGAAGTAGAGCATCAATTGAACAATGATTCAGTAGATACAGCAAACGAACAATCTTCAACTAGCGCTGATTCAAATATCAAAAGTTCAGATACTGAAGCAAGATTACAGCAATTAGAAAAAGAGCATGAAACTTTAAACAGCCAATATATGAGAATAGCTGCAGACTTTGACAACTTCCGAAAGCGTCAGACGCGTGACCAAGATGATCTAAAAATTCAACTTACATGCACGACACTTAGTGAAATACTTCCTGTTGTCGATAATTTTGAAAGAGCAAGACAGCAATTAAACCCTGAGGGCGAAGAAGCTCAAGCATTACATCGAAGTTACCAAGGACTTTATAAGCAATTAGTTGAAGTTCTTAAGCAACTAGGTGTTGCTCCAATGCGTGTCGTCGATCAGGCTTTTGATCCTTCTTTGCATGAAGCTGTTATGAGAGAGCCCAGTGATGAAAAGGCTGAGGATATTGTGATTGAAGAATTACAAAGGGGCTATCACTTGAATGGTCGTGTTTTGAGGCATGCTTTGGTCAAAGTTTCTATGGGACCTGGACCGAAAGCAGCTAATGAAGAGATTCCTGATCAGAGTGCTGCTAATCAAGAACAAAGTCAATCTTCAGACGACATAACTAAAGATGAGAATTAACTACATGATGATCGAAACGGAATTGAATTTGTTTAAATGAACTAATGGCTGATTTTTACGATCTATTGGGTGTCAGCAGAGATGCTGATGCTGACACTTTAAAAAGAGCTTATAGACAGCAAGCTCGGAAATATCACCCTGACGTGAATAAGGAAGCTGGTGCAGAGGATAAGTTCAAAGAAATAGGTAAAGCATATGAAGTTTTAAGCGATTCTCAAAAGCGAGCTCGTTATGACCAGTTTGGAGAAGCTGGAATAGGTGGGGCTGCTGGTATGCCGGATATGGGGGATATGGGTGGCTTTGCAGATTTGTTTGAGACCTTTTTTAATGGCTTTGGTGGTGCTAGTTCACCTGGAGGTTCTCGCCCTCAAAGACGTGGACCTCAACAGGGAGATGATTTACGTTACGACCTAACGATTGATTTTGATAAAGCAATTTTTGGACAAGAAAAAGAGATTACGGTTCCTCATTTAGAAATTTGTGATGTTTGCAGAGGGACTGGGGCTAAGAAAGGCACCGGTCCTGTTACTTGTCCAACATGTAGTGGTGCAGGTCAAGTACGAAGAGCCACTCGTACACCTTTTGGAAGTTTTACCCAAGTCGCTGAATGTCCAACTTGTGGTGGTACTGGACAAGTGATTAAAGATCCTTGTAATGCTTGTGGAGGCAAAGGGGTTAAACAAGTAAGAAAAAAATTAAAAATTAATATTCCTGCTGGAGTTGACAGCGGAACACGATTAAGAGTTTCAGGAGAGGGTAATGCTGGATTAAAGGGCGGTCCATCTGGAGATCTGTATGTCTTCTTAAAAGTAAAAAATCATCCTAATTTAAAGAGAGATGGATTGACAATTTTATCTGAGGTTAATATTAGTTACCTTCAGGCAATTTTAGGAGATACTATTGAAATAGATACTGTAGATGGGCCTACTAAGTTACAAATTCCAGCAGGAACTCAACCTAACTCTATTTTGAATTTAGAAAACAAAGGAGTGCCGAAACTAGGCAATCCTGTTGCTAGAGGTAATCATCAAGTCTCGATAAAGATTAAATTACCTACAAAATTATCAGATTCTGAAAGAAATTTATTAGAAGAGTTAGCTGGACATTACTCTGCGCGTGGACCTCAACATCATTACCATAAAAGTGGCTTATTTAGTAAGCTATTTGGCAAATAATAGTGGAGAAAAATGTCTTTATTGATCATTATTTAGATTTGTGTGGTCTTTCTTGTCCAGTCAATTTTGTTAAATGCTGTCTGGCTTTGGAAAATTTATCTTCAAAAGATATTTTGAAAGTAGACATCGATATAGGTGAAGCTGAAACTAGTGTTATTGATGGTTTACAAGAGAAGGGATATAAAGTACAAATATTGAATAAAGACTCTAAAAAAGTAACTTTGATAATATCGAGTGAATAAAACTAAATCTAATAAATTAAAAGGTATTGTTGTTGCACTTAAGGCAAATTTTTTAATCGTAGAGATTGACCATAAAGATATTAAAGATGATTCATTTAATCAATTTTATGAAAAAATCAGACTTTTATGTACACGAAGAAGTAAGTTAGATTATCAAGGTTTATTTATAGATGTAGGAGATATAGTTTGCATTGAGTCTATTGATTATAAAAACAAAAAAGCTGTCATTTCAGAAGTGGAGTCGCGAACAAGTTTTTTAAAACGTCCAGCTGTGGCAAACGTTACATTAGTTTCTATTTGTATCTCAGTTGATGAGCCTTTATTTGATATGGAGCAAACGAGCCGTTTTTTATTAACAGCTGAATGTGCCAATATAAAGCCTTTGATAATTTTAACTAAAATAGATTTAATTCCTAAGAATGATTTGATTTTATATACCAATAAATTTAAATCTTGGGGATATGATTGTATACCAGTATCTATATATAATTCTAAGGGTCTTGATTTAATAATTGAACGATTTAGAAAAGCAAAATTAACTGTACTTGCTGGTCCCTCTGGAGTAGGCAAGACAAGCTTAATTAATCATTTAATTCCAACTGCTGCACTACCTACATCTTCTGTTTCAAAAAAATTAAAGAGAGGTACACATACGACAAGACATGTCGAACTGTTTTCTATTGGAAATGGATCACTTCTTGCTGATACACCAGGGTTTAATCGTCCAGAAATAGTATGTGAGCCATCTGACTTTGCTTACTTATTTCCTGAGTTTCGAACTCAGTTAAGCAAGTCAAAATGCAAGTTTCGGAATTGTTTGCATAGAGATGAGCCTGGTTGTGTAATTGATAAAGATCTTGAAAGATATTCTTTTTATCGTGACAACCTTGAGGAAATGATTAATTCTCCTCACCCATACCAGGCAGGTTAAGTTTAAATCCGCCGGTTAAATCTTCCATTCGTTCTTTCATCGTCGAAGTTGAAATTTCGTGAGCAGATTTCATAGCTTCTAGTATTGCGTTTTCGATTATTCCTTTTTCTTCAGAGAGTAGAGATTGCTCAATTTCTATACGTAAAGGCTTTTGGTTGCCTGACATCCAAATTTTTGCCCGATTGTCATTATTTGACCCTTCTATTTCCATAACTTCAAGCTCTTCCTGAAGTTTTTGAGCATTCTGCTGAATTTGTTGAGCTTTTTTAAAAGCTTCAGTGAGTTGTCCAAAATTTGGTAGTCCGAATCCAGCCATGATAATTTCCTATTGTT
>CACPLK010000056.1 GCA_902634795.1 uncultured Prochlorococcus sp.
CGAAAAAGATAATAAGGAAATAAGAAGATGGGGAGAACCTATCTCAGGAAATAGTTTAAAAGAACATTGGGAAATTGCTAATCATCTAAACCTCTGGGATAGTGAGAGATCTTCATTAATAGCAAAAAGTCGATTTGTCACCCTTTTCAATAAAGCTGCAAAACTCGAGAGATCACTTATAAATTTCATGCTTGATTTACATGTCAAGAAAGGTTATTTAGAAGTTCTTCCTCCGGCTCTTGTAAACACAGCTAGCCTTACTGGTTCTGGACAGCTACCTAAATTTGCAGAAGAAAGTTTTCGATGTGCTGATGATGATTTATGGCTGACCCCTACTGCTGAAGTTCCAATAACATCTCTCCATCGTGGAGAGATCATCCCTAAAGATTTGCTTCCATTAAAATATGTAGCTTATAGTCCCTGTTTCAGAAGAGAAGCTGGAAGTTACGGTAGAGACACTAGAGGTCTAATCAGACTTCATCAATTCAATAAAGTGGAACTATATTGGTTTACTAATCCAGAAAAATCCGAAGAAGCTTTAGAAAAAATTACATTTGATGCAGAATCTGTTTTGCAAGAACTGGAACTGCCTTATCGAGTAATTCAGCTTTGCACAGGGGACTTAGGTTTCTCATCAAAAAAAACTTATGATTTGGAGGTCTGGCTGCCAGGTGCAAATTCCTTCAGAGAAATATCTAGTTGCAGCAATTGTGGAGACTTTCAAGCCAGACGTTCTTCAATACGAACAAAAGATAACAATAAAAAAAATATACTTTTGCATACCCTAAATGGAAGTGGATTGGCGGTAGGGCGCACTATGGCTGCCGTTTTGGAAAATGGTCAACAATCTGATGGAAGTATCAATTTACCAAAAGCCTTAATACCTTACTTCGGTTCAGACAAATTACAGCCAGAATAACTCAATCAAAATCTAATTAATGAACGTTCTCTTATCAATAGCTGTACTTGGCCTTCTGATTTTTTTTCATGAGTCTGGTCACTTTTTAGCAGCCGTACTTCAAAAAATCAAAGTCAGTGGGTTTTCAATTGGTTTTGGACCTGCTCTTTTAAAAAAGGAAATAAATGGAATTACTTATTCACTTAGATCTCTTCCTTTAGGGGGATTCGTTTCCTTCCCTGATGAAGAAACTGATTCACTAGTTCAACCCAATGATCCAGATCTTTTAAAGAATAGACCAATTCATCAAAGGGCAATAGTTATTTCAGCAGGTGTAGTAGCAAATTTATTTTTAGCTTGGATTGTACTTATTGGTCAAGCAAGCTTTGTAGGGATTCCTAATCAACCTGAGCCAGGAGTAATAATCATGGGGATCCAGCCAGATGAACCAGCATTTAATTCAGGATTAGTCGCTGGAGATCGAATAATGAGAGTAAACGGCCAAGAATTAGGCAGCGGAAAAGAGGGGATTATGAATTTAGTCAATATTATTCAAAAATCATCTGGGGAAGAATTACTTTTTGAGAGAGTGAATGACGGAGAAAGCGAAACTGTTTCTATAATTCCAGCTGAAAACGAAGGGAATGGAAGGATAGGAGCTCAATTGCAACCAAATCTGCCAAGCGAAGTATCGAAAGCAAAGAATATTGGAGAAATAGTTAATAGCTCTAATTCACAATTTTATGAATTACTAAGTCGAACAGTTATTGGTTATAAAAGTTTAATTACTAATTTCTCTTCAACAGCTCAGCAGTTAAGTGGACCAGTAAAAATTGTGGAGATCGGCGCTCAACTTTCAGAGCAAGGGGGGTCAGGTCTAGTACTCTTTTCTGCTTTGGTTTCAATTAATCTTGCGGTTCTTAACTCGTTACCGTTACCGCTTCTAGATGGAGGGCAACTTGTTCTTCTAATTCTAGAGAGTATCCGTGGAAAGCCTGTTCCTGAAAAAATTCAATTAGCTTTCATGCAATCTGGATTTGTTTTACTTGTAGGACTAAGTGTTGTTTTGATAATTCGAGATACAACTCAACTATCTTTAGTTCAACAGTTTGTTCACAGACAATAACCAAAAATTATTGAAGTTTTAAGTTGAAAAAAATATTTTGGAAATAAATCCCCTGCAATTTCTTAAAACAATCATGCAAGGAGTTAAAATGGAACTCAAATGAATTGAATAAGTCCGTTAATGGCCAAAAAGTCAATGATAGCGCGTGATGTAAAGCGCAAGAAACTAGTAGAAAGATACGCAACGAAGCGTAAAACTCTTATTGATGCTTTCAAATCAGCGAAAGATCCTATGGAAAGACTAGAAATCCATAGAAAAATTCAAGCTTTGCCTAGAAATTGCGCACCAAATAGAATTAGAAATCGTTGCTGGGCCACAGGGAAACCAAGAGGTGTTTATAGAGATTTTGGACTATGCAGAAATCAACTAAGATCAAGAGCTCATAACGGAGAATTACCTGGAGTAGTAAAATCAAGCTGGTAAAATTCTAAGTGTAAATTTCTTTATATCAAGAAGTGGGAAAGATTATATCTCCCACTTTTTTTTAGTTTTATAGTTTCAGTCATTGATGTATATGTTTCCTCTAGGAAACAAATCTATCGAGATTTTTACTCAATTAGTCCCATTAAGTGTAAGAATGTCTAAAGACAAAAAGCTATAAAGTCACGTGCAAGGTCAGACAAAATCAGTTTCCTTCGATGGTAGAGAGATAAAGCTCACTACAGGGAGATTTGCTCCACAAGCTGGTGGTTCAGTAATGATTGAGTGTGGGGACACCTCCGTTCTCGTAACAGCAACAAAATCGACTGGAAGAGAAGGAGTTGATTTCCTACCTTTAATGTGTGATTACGAAGAAAGGTTATATGCAGCAGGAAGGATTCCAGGGAGTTTCATGCGACGTGAAGGACGACCTCCAGAGAGAGCAACTTTAATTTCAAGACTCATTGATCGTCCAATGAGACCTCTTTTCCCTGGTTGGATGAGAGACGATATCCAAATAGTTGCAACATGTCTCTCCTTAGATGAAAGAGTTCCAGCAGACGTTTTAGCTGTGACTGGAGCTTCAATGGCAACATTAATGGCAGGGATTCCTTTCCAAGGACCTATGGCTGCTGTTCGCGTTGGTCTCTTAGGGGATGACTT
>CACPLK010000057.1 GCA_902634795.1 uncultured Prochlorococcus sp.
CTCATTTACACCATGTTTTGCAAAAAGCAGAATATGGGGCTAGTAAAGAAGGAAGATCTTCTCATGCTGCAAACTTTGCTCAACTTCGAAAAGTCCTTTGCATGGATGCCAGAAGCATGAAGGACGCCTCTGCTTTAGGTTTAAAGGAAAGTGATTTGGATATTTGCAATGAATCAATCGGTTTCGAGACAAAAGTTGCATAATTGAATATTGTTTAACTAGTCAATATTTTTATCATGAGCGGCAATGCTGCAGAGCTTTATAAGCTCATAAATGCAGATCCTAAGAAAAAACAAGATCTTTTTCGACAAGCTCTTCAAAACCCAAAAGGTGCGATGCAATCAATATGTGAATTTGGAATTGAAATGAATTTGCCAGTTACCCCCGAAGAGGTAAAAGAATATTTGACTACAATTGATGATTTAGATACTAAGCAATGGCTAATAAAGGCCAGAGGTGGTTTGTGATTAATTTTTGAATGAAGAGGGAATTTCTAATACATCTTGACTTTTCTCTTTGATTTCTCTTCTTTCATAGCCACCTCCGCCTGCCATCGTCCAAAAAAACCAATAACTTGGGATTGCGAGTGCTGCGGAGAGCACTAAAGCAGTAATTTGTTCGAGTCTTAACATGGATTACTTAGATAATGTAATTTAAATCAGTTGGCATCTTTTAAAGCTAAATGATTGACGGTAATTCACTTGGGGTTTTGTTGTAGTGTTGCGACTTGAGAAGATTAGTAAGATTTATCCCACGGGCGAAGTCTTGAAAGATGTCAGTTGGGAAATAAGAAATGGTGAGAGAATTGGTTTGGTTGGAGTCAATGGGGCAGGGAAATCAACGCAATTAAAAATTATTGCTGGATTAGAAGAAGCAACTGATGGATCTTTGATTAGTGAAGGGGATCCGTCTATTGCATATTTAAAACAGGAATTTGATGTTGATCTTTCAAGAACTGTCCGAGAAGAGTTATTTGAGGCATTTAAAGAAGCATCTGATTTGCTTCACAGTCAAAAATTAATTCAAGAAAATATGGAATCTGAATTAGCTTCTAAAGATTTAGATTATCTGAATTCATTAATTAAAGAATTAAGTGTTATTCAAAGCAAATTTGAATCAATAAATGGCTACGATTTAGAGTCTAAAGTTGAAAAGCTATTACCAACTATTGGTTTTAATCAAAATGATGGAGATAGGCTAGTTAGAGACTTCTCCGGCGGTTGGCAGATGAGAATAGCTTTAGGGAAAATTATCTTGCAAAGTCCTGATTTATTGTTATTAGATGAACCAACTAATCATTTAGATTTAGAAACTATTGAATGGCTAGAGAAATATTTACTTAATCAGAAAGTTGCTATGGTAATTGTTAGTCATGATAGATCGTTTTTGGATAAAGTTTGTACAAGAATTGTGAATACGGAGCGAGGTCAATCTAAAAGTTATCTTGGCAATTACACATCATATCTTCAACAGAGAGATTTTGAATTGGAATCCACAAAAGCTGCATATGAAAAACAGCAGAAGGATATGCAAGTTCAAAAGGCTTATATTGAAAGATTCCGAGCAAGCGCTACTAGAAGTACTCAAGCTAAAAGTAGAGAAAAGTTATTAGATAAAGTTGAAAAAATAGAAGCTCCTGAGAAAAACTTAAAAGGACCAACTTTTAAATTCATGGACGCACCTCGGGCTGGTAAGGATATATTAAGTATTAGTGATTTAACGCATAGTTATGAAGATAATATTTTATTTTTAGAAGCATTCTTGGAGCTTGAACAAGGGGAAAGAATAGCATTTTTAGGTCCAAATGGTTCTGGTAAATCTACTTTGCTTCGATTAATTATGGGTTTAGAGGAACCTGATGAAGGATCAATTTCGATAGGAAAATATAATATTTTTCCTAGTTATTTTGAACAAAATCAGGCAGAAGCCTTAGAATTAAAAAAAACCGTAATTGAGACAATTTCTCAATCAGTCCCGAATTGGACTCAAACAGAAGTTCGTTCTTTATTGGGAGGCTTTGGTTTAACTAATGATTCAGTTTTTAAGGAGGTCAGTCAGATAAGTGGAGGAGAGAAAGCAAGACTTGCATTAGCTTTAATGATTATTAAGCCATCAAACTTATTGATACTCGATGAACCTACAAATCACTTAGATATACCTTCAAAGCAAATGTTAGAGCAGGCATTATCGAATTATAATGGAACTGCATTAATAGTTTCACATGATAGATATTTTATTTCAAAAGTTGCAAATAAAATTGTAGAAATAAAAGATGGTCAATTAATTAAGTATCAAGGAGATTATAAGTATTATAAAGAGAAAAAAAAGGAAGAAGAAGAAGAAAAAGAACAAAAATTACAATTAGCTGAGCGTGAAATAAAAAGGTTGGCTAAGAGAGAAAAACAGCGAAAGAAGAAACAAGCAAATAAGAAATAATGATTATATGAAATCTTTTTAAATTTATGTTTGTAAATCATAAATATCAATTGGTTTGATAAATTTTATAGACTCTATATTCTCTCTAATTATTTTAATTTTCAAAGTCGATTTAAAATTACTTCTATTGATTTTTTGTACCACATCTGCTGGACTTGAAATTTTCTCATTATTGATTGATATAATCAGATCATTAACTTTTAATCCACCTTTTTCGGCAGGACCATTTGGCATTAAATATCTAATAATTGCTCCACTTTCTGTTTTCGAAAGAAAATTACTTTTTTGTTTAATATTACTTGAAAGTGTTACTCCAATTATTGGATGCCTGGCTCTGCCGCTGGTGATTAAATCTTTGGCGATTTTTCTAGCTCTATTGATTGGTATTGCAAAACCTAATCCTGCTCCTGGTCCTGATCGAACAAGCGTGTTAATACCAATTACTTCTCCAACAGAATTCAACAATGGTCCTCCAGAATTACCTGGATTAATTGCTGCATCAGTTTGAATGAGATCTATTCTTTTGTCGGAGATGCCTAGCTGAGCGACATCTCTGTTGAGATTGCTAATTATTCCAAGAGTAACGGTATTTTCAAGTCCAAACGGATTTCCAACTGCTATTGCCCAAT
>CACPLK010000058.1 GCA_902634795.1 uncultured Prochlorococcus sp.
GAATTAAACAAACTTTTCAAACCTTTTTTGAGGGATATAAATCTTCCTCCACTATTAGCTATATCCAGAGCAGTACGGAGAAAGAATATTCCCGCATTGATTGAGACTTATGGACGCTCGTCAATTTTGCAGCAAAGACATAACCTTATTTTAATTTTAGGTTGTCGCGATGACTCTCGGCAGCTTGATAAACAGCAAAGAGAAGTTTTTCAGCAAGTTTTTGAATTGGTTGATAAATATAATTTATATGGAAAAGTTGCTTTTCCAAAACAACATAGAAGAGATCAAATTCCATCAATATATCGTTGGGCTGCATACAGAAAAGGACTCTTTGTAAATCCTGCCTTAACTGAACCATTTGGTCTGACATTATTGGAAGCGGCTGCCTGTGGGTTGCCCATGGTTACTACTGATGATGGTGGCCCAAGGGATATTCTTTCTCGTTGTGAAAATGGTCTTCTAGTAGATGTCACTGATCTAGAAGCTTTTAGAGATGGTTTAGAGATTGCTGGCTCAAATCCTTCTTTATGGCAAACTTGGACTAACAATGGAATTGAGGGGGTAAGCAGGCATTTCAGCTGGGATGCTCATGTTTGTAATTACATTGCATTGATGCAGAAGCGTCTCAAATTTCTTGCACCTCGTAATTGGACATTTGGAAATATTAAAGAAGCCTGTTCTGTTGGCAAAAAACTATTATTTCTTGATTTAGATAACTATCTTGAGCAAGCAAGTGACTTATCAATGTTGAGAAATAAGTTGAAAGATCCTTCATTGAGTAAAGATATTCAATTAGGAATTTTAACTGGAAGATCAATTAAAGCTGCTCGTTATCGATATTCAGAAACACAATTAATCAAACCAGCAGTTTGGATATGCCAAGCTGGAACTGAAATTTATTATAGTGATGAAAATAAATCAGATATTTTTTGGCAAGATTCAATAACTGTTGATTGGAATCGTAAAGGCATAGAAAAGGTTTTGTTTGATTTAAAAGATTATTTAGAACTTCAATCAACTGAAAATCAAGGTCCTTATAAGATTAGCTATTTATTAAAAGAACCTAGTGATGCGATTTTACCTTTAGTACGAAAAAGACTTAGGCATTCTGGACTTGCTGCTTCTCCACACCTGAAATGTCATTGGTATTTAGATGTTGTGCCTTTGCGAGCATCACGAGCAGAAGCTATTAGATTTTTGACTTTACGTTGGGGGTTGCCTCTAGAAAAAGTTCTTATTGTAGCAAGTCAGCAAGGTGATGCTGAGTTGATAAGGGGATTGACTAAAAGTGTTATTCCGTTTGATCATGATTCAACTTTAGATAGATTGAGATCCCAACAAAGAGCTTTCTTTTCTGATAGTAATGATAGTGTTTTAGATGGTTTAAAACATTTTCGATTTTTTAAAAGCCATTAATTTTTAATATTCTCATATTTTTCAATATTTTTCTTTTTAAAAATCAACATTAAAATTTTATTGTATTTCTTTTTCAAGTACTAATGTCAGTTGTTGATATGGTGGCTCTTCACTAACAAAACCCCAATCATTAAAAATTTTTGAATCTATATGAGTGATTATTTGTCGTTTATTTTTTTTTTCTACTTTAAAACCTTCTGCTGACATTTTTCTCATCAGTCTTGCAGATTCTTCAAACCGAGCTGCCATAGAATCTAGAGTTTCACAGTCATTAGTTAGTCCTTCTTCTTTCCAGGTAAAATAAGTCATTTTTTTAATTTAAAGAGTTAGAGTTGAATTAAAAAATAAGATTTACTATGACTAACAATAATGTAACTAACCAAAAGCTACCTACAATTAGAATCTCATTGTTACCTTTAAGTTCAAAATGGTGATGTAATGGAGTCATTAAAAATAATTTATAACCTTTACCTTTAAATTTCTTAAATATTTTAAAAATACTTACTTGAATTATTACTGAGATAGACTCTGCAGCGAGGATTCCTCCCATGATTAGAAGAGACCACAGATTATTTGATATTAAAGCAATACTACCCAGAGATGCTCCAATAGCTAAGGAACCTGAGTCCCCCATAAATAATTTTGCAGGATATTTGTTTAGGAAAAGAAATCCCATACACGCTCCAGCCATTACTATGCAGAATGGAGCCAATGTAAAATTATTACTTGGATTTTCTATTAAAATAGTAATAGCTAATCCTGTAAGAATTAATACGCTGCAGCCACTCAATAAACCATCTAATCCATCTGTTAAATTGGTTGAATTACTTTCAGCTAATAATACGAATATTCCTATAGGATAAATTAGATTTCCTATGTGAATAATTTTATTTGCTATTTGAATATTGTAAGGTATTAAATTATTTGATGCGCAGATAATAATAAAAATAAGACTAATAATAGACTGTAAAATTAATTTTTGTTTAGATTTTAGACCGGTGTTTGATTGCTTTTTTAAACTTAAAAAATCATCGATAAATCCAATAAACATAAATAATATAACAATAAAGCTTAAAGTCAAAATTATTTTGTAATCGTCTCTATTAAAATATAAAATATTGCTTATTATGATGCCAATCGGAATAAAGAAAATCCCCCCCATTGTTGGAGTACCTTGTTTAAGAAAATGATTTTTTGGCCCCTCTTCTCTAATTATTTGATTAATTTTAAACTTTTTTAATTTAGGTATACCTAAAAAACAAATAATTGATGATACTAGAGTTGTTGTTATAAATGGAATAGTTAAATTGCTATTTTTAAAATAACAATCAGAAAAGATACAAGTAATTGATGTTAATCCAAATAAAATAAATATTTGGTTATTAATATTATTAAAAAAAAGGATATTTTTTTTATCTAAAAGCTTTTTAGATTTTTCCAAAATTTAATCTACTAAATTACTCTTCCCATTCTTCATCGGTTGCCTCTTCTTCCGCTTTATAGTCTTCTTTTTCTCCCATTAAAGCTGAAAGCTCTTCTTCCTCAACGGTACTTATTTCTTGATCATTTGA
>CACPLK010000059.1 GCA_902634795.1 uncultured Prochlorococcus sp.
GTGATAAAACCCTAGTTGTTATCATTGATTTTTATAGCGATATTTTAATAGTCGTTATTTGCGAAATTGATTTTGTTTGGAAAATGGTAAAAAAAGCTCTTAACCAGACCGTTAAGAACTTTTGTTAGATCTTTTCAATAATTTTTGAAAAAATTGTTGATAAGGCTTAAATGGATTGAGTTCCATCTAGAAAATTCCAGGAATGATCTGACCTGTTGTTGCATATGCACCAAAGGCTGCAACGAAACCAAGCATTGCTGCCCAACCGTTAAACTTTTCTGCTTCAGGAGACATGGTGTTTATAGAATACGAAGCAAATATAAAGAACAATTTACATCTCTGTGGGTTTTTACTTACTTGTTTGATTATGATATTTAATTTGATTGATAAGTAAAGTTTATTTCAACATGGAAGCAATTTTCGATGAATGCAATCTTTTCTCGTGATCCCTTTTTTAGCTAAGTAGCTGTTTAGCCTTGATGGGCTTGAGCTGCCTTTGGATGTAAGATTCAACTCGGACATATGTATCGCTTTTCTTTTGGCCTTTCGCTTAAGTAATTGGACATTTAATTCAATTGGGTTTGAGAGACTTGGCCTCGAGGACAAAAATAATTCAGCGTTGTGGAGTGAGTTTTTCTTGCAGAGGTATTTTCTGATCAAAGGAATGCTATTGCATAACTTAAAAAACTTTTCATACGTTTATCTTTTCAGCTTTGAAGAGATGTAAATATAAGACGTTTGTCTATTCTTTACGCACTAATTCCTCTTTTACTTCAGGGACTACTTTAGAACCTGTAAACACAGTCCATAAAAACAGAATAGTTACAGGGCATAGGACTATCTGAACTAGAGGAGCAAAGTATTTGAGCGAGTTGAGTCTTTTTTTCATATTTATGAGACACTCGAGTTGCACTTGGCATACAAATCAGCCGTACCGTCTGGAATGAATCTTGCATAACTTTGATGAAGCACTTCCGTTGTGTGATTCATAGCAGTTGCAATGTTAGCTAAAGGAATACCAGCATCATGATAAGCCTTTGCATAAAGATGCCTTAATGTAAATAAGAAACAAGGTTTTGTTTCATTTCTTCTAGACTATTTTTGCCTGTAGGAGTGAAAATGAAAAACATATTTTTCAAGGCTAGGAAAGTATATGTTCTTGTCATCTGCTGAAGCTGTCTTTTTTAAGAGTCGAGCGGAATCTTTTAGTAATAGTAAGCTTCATGCTTTAGATAGATATTGGAGTATTAACAACTCACACCCTATGCATGAGCAAATGCATAAAATAATTGAAGACATATTAAATACCAGAAGTGAAAAGACTATCAAGCAGTCAAGATTAGATTTAGTTAGGAATTTTGAAAGATCTTTATCAATCTCAACTCCTATGGGTCGTTTGAGTGCAAACATAATTTCATTTATTTCATGTTTTGTTATTTCTAAGGTCAATCAAACTAATTTATGAATATCTAAAATGAGTAGTCAATATAAATCTTTAATTGATTCCAGAGATCAATGGTATAGGGATATAAAAATGTATAAGGATTTTCTTCAAGGATAAACTAAAACCTTTGAAGGTAGATACGGTGCAGAAGAATATATTTCTATGGCTGAAAATAGATTAAAAGATATAAACCAAAAGTTAAAGGAAATTGATCAAGAAACTTTGCCCGATGTGTTATAACTTTTTATTTCCTATCCAGTCTTCAGGCTTTTTCATCATCCAATTCATAATTCCATCACTATCCATATTCTTTGAGCTAAGACCAAAGGCAACGATAAATAAGAAACTAAAGGAAATTATTGTAGCGAGTAGAATAGGACTTATTCCCATTTCTGAAAGAGTAAGACCAAAAAGACATTGCATGATATGTGTATACAAGATTTTTCGTTTAAATACTAAAACTTAAGTGTCTGAGTTTGATTATCCATGCCACAAAAGCTCAGATAATTCACTTTTTTCCATTGAGATGAACTGCTGAAACATTGTCTCTTCGTACAACCTTCTAAGTTCCTTCTCATTCGCTTTATCTGCCATAGCCTTTGCCAAATTTCTCGCTATCTCTTGATGATTAAGCTCCTGTCTCATTTGCTCAGAGTAAATTTTATTATCTCTTTCTAGAATTAATTATTTGTTTTACTTAGAGGGTATTCACATAATGTATTTTGCATGTATCAAATTTGCTAGTTAAAAAGAGTTGGTGGCTCTAAATAATTATACTAATCCAATAATACCAACAAATTTGGATACTGGAGAGATAGGATGTCATGTTGAGGAAATTAAAGAGTTTGTCAATTCATATCAGCAATCAAACCAAAACAATCAAAAAGTCTCCTTTTTAGGGGAGGTCTTTTATTTCTTAGACCTGATCTAGCAGTTGCTAGCAGAGCTAAGTCGTTAACTTGATGAAATTTTTGTAGTCTTTTTTAGACTTCTTCGCTTTCTACTTTCTCAGCAAGTTCCCTAAGCATCTTGGCAATTAAATCTTTTGACCAACTGAATTCTTCTTTCATCCCATCCACGCAATCTAAAACAGATTCCCATGCGGCCTCATATTCATTTGGGTCAACTTTCTCAGTCATGCTTAATGGATGATTATTTTTTATTAAACCGTCTAAATCTTTTTAAGCCAAAAACCAAGTCCGATTTATCTTTAGAGGATTACGTCCTCTTTTTTTATGGGAGAAGCTAAAAGAAGAAAAGAATTAGGACTCCCTCCAAGAGAAAAACCAGTTGAGTTAAAGTTGCCTGTACTTGATAAAGAAAATATACAAAAAAAAGTTAGGTCTTTTTTGTATAAAAATCCAATTGTTCCATTTGTTTTTTATGGCCTTGTTTTAGGAGCTTTTGGTTGGGGGCTATATAACCTCGTGAAAGGCTATCAATTAATTAAGTCATA
>CACPLK010000060.1 GCA_902634795.1 uncultured Prochlorococcus sp.
CGGCTTGAGAGTCGACTAATTCACGAAAATAATCTTGCACCTTTTGTATAGATTGATCACTCCAAAGGAATTCATTATCGGGATCAATATCCAAAGTCAAATGTCCATTATCTAAAATCAAATCATTATTTTCTACTACTGCAGTAAATATTCTTACGTGTCTCGTTGTGCATTTAAGAATAGTATCACTCATGAATTTAAAACAACAAACCGAAATATATACTGCAAATTTAACGACCTTACCCCTTGTTGGGTGGTCTTAATCACTAAAGTTGTTAAATACTCTTTTATTTAAGTATGCGGGTAGCAATCGCTGGAGCCGGATTGGCAGGACTCTCATGTGCAAAATACTTAGCTGATGCAGGTCATACGCCATTTGTTTATGAGGCAAGAAACGTACTTGGAGGAAAAGTTGCTGCTTGGAAAGATGAAGATGGAGACTGGTATGAGACTGGATTACACATATTTTTTGGAGCATATCCAAACATGCTCCAGCTTTTTAAAGAGCTAGAGATTGAAGATCGGCTTCAATGGAAAAGTCATTCCATGATTTTCAACCAACCAGAAGAACCTGGCACATATAGCCGTTTCGACTTCCCTGATCTTCCTGCACCAATAAACGGTGTGGCAGCAATTTTAAGCAACAATGACATGCTTAGCTGGCCAGAAAAAATTTCATTTGGGATAGGACTGATACCAGCAATGTTGCGCGGACAAGATTATGTAGAAGATTGTGATAAGTACTCTTGGACCGAATGGCTAAAAAAACAAAACATACCCGAGAGAGTAAATGATGAGGTTTTTATCGCAATGAGCAAAGCACTAAATTTCATAGGTCCTGATGAAATATCTTCAACAGTATTGTTGACTGCATTAAACCGCTTCTTACAAGAAAAAAACGGATCAAAAATGGCATTCCTTGATGGAGCGCCACCAGAAAGACTTTGTCAACCAATTGTTGATCACATAAGAGCTTTTGGAGGCGACGTATTTTTAAATAGCCCACTTAAAAAAATAAATTTAAAAGAAGATGGGTCTGTTGAAAATTTCTTGATAGGTAGTGCCAAAGAGGCTCATGGGAAAGAAATCGAAGCCGACGCATATGTCAGCGCAATGCCCGTAGATATCTTTAAAACAATTTTGCCTAGTGAATGGGCCTCTCAAGATATTTTCAGGAAACTTGAAGGTCTAAAAGGTGTTCCAGTTATTAATATTCATCTTTGGTTCGATCGAAAACTGACAAATATTGATCACCTGTTATTCAGCAGATCGCCACTTTTGAGTGTTTATGCCGACATGAGCATTACTTGTAAAGAATATGAAGATCCAAATCGTTCAATGCTTGAATTAGTTTTTGCTCCAGCAAAAGACTGGATCGGTCGTAAAGATGAAGAAATCATTGATGCAACAATGCAAGAATTGAAGAAACTCTTTCCGATGCATTTCTCAGGGGAAGATCAAGCTAAATTGCGCAAATATAAAGTAATAAAGACTCCACAATCAGTCTACAAAGCTGTTCCTGGATGCCAAAATTTAAGGCCAGATCAAAAGACTCCAGTAAGCAACTTTTTCTTAACTGGTGATTACACAATGCAAAAATACCTCGCTTCCATGGAAGGAGCGGTGTTAAGTGGAAAACTATGTGCAGAAAAAATCCATATCTCGACTGACATTAGTTCTTCTTAGTCTTAATGTATCAACAGAAATTTATTCAAAATTGCAATTCCAAAGCTTAATGCACACTAAAAATCTTACAAACTACTAATTTTGGCGCAGCCTTCTTTGAATTTAGAGGATGCCTACGAGGCTTGCAGAAAAGAAACTGCAAAATGGGCCAAGACCTTCTACCTTGGCACCATGTTGCTTCCCCCTGCTAAACGCAGAGCAATCTGGGCTATTTATGTTTGGTGCCGTAGAACAGATGAGCTAATGGACAGTATGGAAGCTCAAAGAAAATCTAAAAATGAGTTATCAGATCGACTAAATAAGTGGGAAGACAAAACAAAAAATATTTTTGCCGGAAATACTGAGGATGATCTTGATGCAGTCTTAGCCGATACTCTTCAAAAATTCCCTCAATCTATTCAGCCTTATATCGATATGATTGAAGGCCAAAGAATGGATTTAGATACAACCAGATATAAAACCTTTGAAGAACTTGAACTCTACTGTTATCGAGTTGCTGGGACAGTTGGGTTAATGACGCAAGGTGTTATAGGAATCGATGCTGCCTATACGTCAAATCCAAATTTGCCATCTCCTGATACTTCAAAAGCAGCTATTGCTCTAGGAATTGCGAATCAATTAACCAATATTCTTAGAGATGTTGGTGAAGATAGAGGGAGAGGAAGAATTTATTTGCCATTAGAAGATCTGGAAAAATTTAATTACTCCGAAGATGATCTAATGAACGGAAAAATCAATGACAGTTGGAAAGCTTTAATGTCTTTTGAATTAGCCAGAGCTAGAGATTGGTTCCTTAGATCTGAAGAAGGAATTAAATGGCTATCAATAGATGCTAGGTGGCCAATATGGACCTCGTTAAGGCTATATAGCGGGATACTTAATTCAATTGAAAAATTAGATTATGACGTTTTCAACAATCGTGCTTATGTGAAGGGATGGGTAAAAGCTATAAACCTACCCATCTCTTATCTGATAACAATCAACGACGAAAGATATAAACTTAAAACTCTAATTAATTGAATATTTATACAGGAGTTTTTTGATTCGCTAAAAGATCCTTTAATTTGGAT
>CACPLK010000061.1 GCA_902634795.1 uncultured Prochlorococcus sp.
GGAATTATTAATTTATTATTCTTTTTTAGAAAAGGTGTTAGACGTCTATATTCAAGAAAACAGCTATCAAAACCATGAATGAGGAGAATCTTTTCTCCTGTACCTGTTAACACTGTTGGAAATAAATCAGATTTGCCTGGTGAAAAATCCTCTAGTTTTATCCATTTAAGGTCCTGAAAAAGTTTGCTTGCTTGCTTGTCAATAATTTGATCGCGTATTTCATTTATATATGCCTTCGTAGCATTTGTTTGGTCTATATTTTTATTTACCTTTTGATTCAATGCTCTTAAGTATTATTTATCTTTATTTTGGAGCTTGTAGGTAAGGATTGTAAACTTTGAATTGCTTCTATAATGTCTTTTTCATTTACTGAGAAAGGTAATTGATGTATATCAGAGTCTTTATTACAGGCAAATTTACATGCTTTAAGTAGTTCAGTCGAGTTAGTATTACTATGAAAAAATGATTCAATGGAAATAGGAAGATTTAGTTGAGAGAAGAAATCTATAAGTTGAGACTTAGCTTGTTTTGGTAATTGACTATTTGAATTTTTCTCTTCTAGATGCAACTGTATTATCAGACCAAATCCAACAAGTTCTCCATGCAGTGGTTTGTTTTTGTATGAAAGTTGTGTTAATCCATTGTGGATAGGATGAGCTGCTGCTGTTCTGCATCTGGCACCCCCAAGTCCTCCTATTATTCCAGCAGTAAGAGCACATCCTTCTGCAACAATTTCCCAAGAATTGCTTAGTGGATCTAAGAGAGCCTTATTGCCGTTTAAAAATATTTGATCTCGTAAAACCCGCGCCATCTGAACTGCTTGTTGTACAAAACCATCTTGGCTTGTAATGCTTGTTAAGGATGACTCGTACCATTTTGCGACTGCATCTGCCATACCACTAGAAAGTGTTCTTTTTGGAGCTCCTCTAACAATTGTGTGATCAAATATCAATAAGTTTGGACAGCTTTTTAAAGTTACATCTTTTACGAATTTGCCATCGGGAGTATAAATATTAGATAAAGCAGTCCAACCAGCACATGTCGAAGCGCTTAAGGGCACAGTAATACAATTGATATTAAGTAAATCAGCAATTAATTTTCCTGCGTCAAGTACTTTCCCTCCTCCTGCTGCAATAATTGCATCGCAATTATTGTTTTTTGAGATTAGATATGCATTTTGGATATCTAATTCACAACAATCGTGATCTAGCTCGAGAGAGATTGATTGGATACCTTTTAAAATAAGATCTTTTTTGAATGAAGATCTTATTTCTTTTGTTGAGCGACTTCTACCTATTATCAAAGGCCTTTTGCATAATTTAGTTATTAGATCTAAAGATTCGAGCCAAGCTCCTTCTCCCTTAACGACCTTTGCAGGTGAAATAATGAGATTATTTATAGACATGTAAATGTTCTATTGAAAATTTATATAGCTGCGCTTGCTAATTCTGGCTTGGAACTATCTTTACCAAGATGTTTGACAATTACTTTTTTACTTTCGTCAATGTCCACTTCAGCTTTATCTCCATCTTTTATCCTTCCAGATAAAAATTCTTCAGCAAGGCTATCTTCCAATAACCTCATGACAGCCCTTCTTAAAGGTCTAGCCCCATAAGAGGGGTTGTATCCTTCTTCAACTAATCTTTCTTTGAAATCATCTGATACAGTCAATGATATACCTTTCTCCTTTATTCTCAAGAATACTTCTTTCAACATTATTTCTGCGATATCTTTAACTTCGTTTCTAGAGAGTTGTCTGAATACAATTATTTCATCTAATCTATTGAGAAATTCAGGACGGAAATATTGCTTTAATTCTTCATTCACTAACGATTTAATTCTATTGTATTGAGTATCTTCTAGGTTATCGCCTGAGAATTCGAACCCCAAACCTCCACCACCTTTTTCTATAACTTTAGATCCAATATTAGAAGTCATTATTATTAAAGTATTTTTGAAATCTACAGTTCTACCTTTCGAATCGGTTAACCTTCCCTCCTCTAGTAATTGAAGTAAAAGATTAAACACATCTGGATGAGCTTTTTCTATTTCATCGAACAATACAACTGTGTAGGGTCTTCTCCTCACTGCTTCTGTTAGTTGGCCACCTTCATTAAAACCTACATAGCCAGGAGGAGAACCTATTAATTTACTAACAGTATGTCTTTCCATGAATTCAGACATGTCTAGACGTATCATTGCTTCTTCGCTACCAAAGAAATAGGCCGCTAAAGCTTTAGTAAGTTCAGTTTTTCCAACGCCAGTTGGACCAGAGAAAATAAAACTCGCAATTGGTCTGTTTGGATTCTTAAGACCCACTCTTGCTCTTCTAATTGCTTTTGAAACAGCTTTAACTGCTTCGTCTTGACCTATTAGTCTTTGATGCAATGTATCTTCCATATTTAGAAGCTTGACTGATTCACTTTCAGTTAATTTCTGAACAGGAACCCCAGTCCATGAGGCTACAATATGAGCAATATCTTCTTCATTTACAATAGGTTGAGAAATTTTTGATTGATCAGACTGTTC
>CACPLK010000062.1 GCA_902634795.1 uncultured Prochlorococcus sp.
TTTTAAAACAGATTGAAGCATCACCCTGTAACGAGTCTCAAAGATATGTAGTGGCAGGTACTCCTGAGGAAAAAGCACAACCTCAGGCAATGGGAAAAGTGGTAACTCCCTAACTGAAAGTTCGCTCAAATGGGTATTCCTAATTAAACATATCCTAGATAATCAATCTCTGCTTTGAGAGAAAAAGAGCTAGAGCTTAACTTCTATATCAACTCCGCTAGGAAGGTCCAACTTCATTAGAGCGTCTATGGTCTTCGCAGAAGGGCTGTAAATATCAATAATGCGTCTATGTGTTCTTGTTTCAAAATGCTCTCTTGAATCTTTATCAACATGAGGTGAGCGAAGAACACAATAAATTTTTCTTTTTGTGGGAAGAGGTATAGGACCTATTGCTGAAGCTGCGGTTGTATCGGCAGTCTCAATTATTTTATCGCAGGATAAATCAAGCATTCTTCTATCAAAAGCCTTTAGGCGTATGCGTATTTTTTGCTGTGCAATTGCAGTTGACATAATGGGATTACCAAAAGCTAATTAGGTTTTCGAGGTTCTTTTGAGAACGAACTAGTTAGTTCATTTGTTTATTTAATTTAGAGGATGACCTGAATAAATTACAAGTCATCCTCAGAATCATTACTCAATAATTTTAGAAACTACTCCAGCTCCAATTGTACGTCCACCTTCGCGAATAGCGAATCTCATACCTTGTTCAATAGCAACAGGTGCTATCAATTCTCCTGTCATTTTTATTCTGTCCCCAGGCATAACCATTTCAACATTGCTTCCATCATCGGATGTGAATGCAGTAATTTGGCCTGTTACATCAGTAGTACGGATATAAAACTGCGGACGATAACCAGCAAAGAATGGGGTATGGCGGCCACCCTCTTCTTTTTTCAATACATAAACCTCACCCTCGAATTTCGTATGAGGTGTGATGGATCCTTTTTTAACAAGAACCATTCCTCTTTCAATATCTTCCTTCTGAATACCACGTAATAGAAGTCCTACGTTATCTCCAGCCATACCTTCATCAAGAAGCTTTCTAAACATCTCAACACCAGTAACGGTTGTAACTCTCGTATCTCTGATACCTACAATTTCAACCTCCTCTCCAACTGTTACTTTTCCTCTTTCAATTCGGCCAGTAGCAACTGTTCCACGACCAGTAATTGAGAAAACGTCTTCAATAGCCATTAAGAACGGCTTATCAATTTCACGTTCTGGTTCTGGAATTGAAGCATCCACAGCTTCCATCAATGCATCTATTTTTGTCTCCCATTACAGATCTGATATTGGTTTATTAGCTTTAATTCCTTTCTTTATTGGTTTGTTTCTTTTTGGATTAGTCCTAACTTTAAGAAGAACTATTGATAGAGGGTCTTTATGGGGTTGTATAGGTTTACATGGTGGATTGGTTGGTATTTGGTATTTATTTGATTCGGGAATGGTTATTTTTTCAATTGACACTCCTTATTTTTTATTAGGACCAAGCAAAAATATGATTAATCCAATTGGTAGCGTTGTTGGTATAACAATTTTATTGGTTTCGATATTTTTTCAACGTAGGCTTTTTGCAAGAACGGGACGATTTTTAGCCTCGACAGTTAATGCTTCGTTTAAAGATGAAACTCCATAATCTCTCTCTAATAAGTTTATGACTGTTCTACCGAAATTATTTGGATTTGTATCAAATGCTTCTAAGCAAACCCTGCCAAATTCCTTGCCCATCGGCTCTGGATTCCAAAGGAGTTTCCTGGCAGTCCAAGGCATTAAACTCATGGGATTATATCCAGGTTTTAATAACCCTTTTTTCAGGCCATACTCCTCTAACAACGTATGAGGTTGAAGTCCAATAAAGAATATCGAAGGCTCAACTATGTCAGCTCCAAATATTTTCTCTAATTCTCTATGG
This sequence comes from uncultured Prochlorococcus sp., assembly GCA_902634795.1. Lineage (GTDB taxonomy): Bacteria > Cyanobacteriota > Cyanobacteriia > PCC-6307 > Cyanobiaceae > Prochlorococcus_B. The sequence goes on from CACPLK010000062.1 coordinate 1,913, forward strand.
TAAGCAACTGTTTGTCTTATTGTTTCTGGTCGCTCGTCTATAACGTTGAATGAGTAATTCACAGAAACCTGTGCTTTAAAACCTGCTTTTGCCAGAAGCTCACAATTTTTCAGCACTGTTTTCAAGTTGTACCCCATTCTCATTTTTCTGACAAGTTCTTGGGATCCAGAAGTTATTCCAATTTCGAAATAACTCATACCTGTTCGAACCATTAATTCAGCTAATTCTTCATCTAAATTGTCAGCTCGTATATATGCGGCCCAATGAATATCATGCAACCCTTCATCGTAGATAGCTTGAAGAATATCTTTGGCATTCTGAATGTGTCCTCGGGAAGGTATGAATTGAGCATCTGTAAACCAAAAGCCACGAACACCAAGGTCGTAAAGTTGTTTGATTTCTTTAATTACCTCACCTACTGGATTAATTCTTACTTTTTTACCTTCAATAACAGTGTAAATACAATAACAACAATTATGAGGGCAACCTCTTTTAGTTTGA
>CACPLK010000063.1 GCA_902634795.1 uncultured Prochlorococcus sp.
TTCGAAATTGTAATAGTCGATGACGGATCAACAGATGGGACAGTTGATTGGCTAAGAAACAATATTGAGAGATATCCGCATCTAAGATTTTTTGAACAATCCCATGGTGGACCTGCGCTAGGAAGAAACCTTGGTGTAGAAAAGTCGGAAGGTGACTTAATTGTTTTTATAGATAGTGATCTAATCGTGGATAGATTTTTCCTAAGGAACCATGCTAATTCCTTACTCAAAGCTTGGAAAAAACTTGGTAATAGAAAATGTTTTACCTATGGATCTGTCATAAATACTTCTAATTTTAACAATCCAAATTCTGAACCACTTAAACTTCAAGACTTGTCTTGGGCTTACTTCGCTACTGGAAATGTTGCTATTGATAAGAAGGTTTTAGAAAAATCTGGCCTTTTTGACACCTCTTTTCGGCTATATGGTTGGGAAGATTTGGAATTAGGAGAAAGACTAAGAAATATGGGAGTTAAACTTATCAAATGTCCAAGAGCTATAGGATATCACTGGCATCCAGCATTAACTCTAGATCAAATTCCTCAATTGATTCGAATTGAAAAAGAGAGAGCAAAGATGGGATTAGTTTTTTATCGTAAGCACCCAACTTTAAGAGTTAAATTTATAATTCAATACACTTTTTTTCATCGTTTTCTTTGGGAATTTTTAACTTTAGGAGGACTTATTAATACAAAGACACTTAGACCTCTTTTGGCTTTTTTAATCAAGAAAGGACAAGCTGGTTTGGCTATGGAATTGTTAAGACTTCCTCTTAATTTGATTGGAGTGAGACAAATTTTTAGAGAAGCATCACTAATTGGTCCGTGGTGAGCCACAGTTTGTTAGATTAGTATTGCAATTTAAAACCGCACACCTGACTGTTTCGGGTGATAAATAAATTTTGATTTTTTAATCATTATCTAATTTATCCCTGTTGGGTGGAGGCGAACCCGGAACCCACAAAAAACATGGCTGTAGTTTCTCTCTCAGAGATGATGGAAGCTGGTGCTCACTTTGGGCATCAGACAAGAAGATGGAATCCCAAGATGTCGCGATACATCTATTCGGCTCGTAATGGGGTTCATATCATTGATCTAGTCAAAACCGCTGTTTGTATGAATAGCGCCTATAAATGGACAAGAGGCGCTGCAAGAAGCGGAAAAAGATTCCTTTTCGTAGGTACTAAAAAGCAAGCTTCAGAAGTTGTTGCTCAAGAAGCTATTAGGTGTGGAGCTTCCTACGTTAATCAAAGATGGTTGGGAGGAATGCTTACAAATTGGACAACAATGAAAGCAAGAATTGATCGGCTAAAAGATCTTGAAAGAATGGAATCGACTGGTGCTATTGCAATGCGCCCAAAAAAGGAGGGGGCAGTACTACGTAGAGAATTAGAACGATTGCAAAAATATCTAGGCGGTCTTAAAGGAATGAGACGTCTGCCTGACGTTGTGGTTTTAGTTGATCAAAGGCGAGAAACAAATGCTGTACTAGAGGCCAGAAAACTTGATATTCCATTGGTGTCAATGCTTGATACTAATTGCGATCCGGATCTTTGTGAGATCCCAATACCATGTAATGATGATGCTGTCCGATCTGTTCAACTCGTTTTGGGTCGGTTGGCTGACGCTATCAATGAAGGGAGACACGGTCCCAATGAGTAGTTAGCATGTTTACTTTATAAACTCTTATTTACTTTTTTTCTCACTACCCCAAAATAAAATGGCGGAAATAACAGCTAAACTCGTTAAAGAACTGCGAGATAAGACATCTGCAGGAATGATGGATTGTAAAAAGGCCCTTATCGAAAATAAGGGTGATATGGATAAGTCTATTGAGTGGTTAAGACAAAAAGGCATTGCTAGCGCCGAAAAGAAATCAAGTAGAGTTGCTGCTGAGGGTGCTGTAGGTAGTTACATTCATACCGGTTCTCGTGTAGGTGTTCTTCTTGAATTGAACTGTGAGACTGATTTTGTAGCTAGAGGTGATTTATTCCAAGGTCTTTTGAGAGATCTATCCATGCAAGTAGCGGCTTGCCCAAGTGTTGAATATGTAAGTGTTGATCAAATTCCAGAATCAATCGCCAACAAAGAGAAAGAAATAGAGATGGGAAGAGATGATCTCTCTGGTAAGCCTGAACAAATAAAGGTTAAAATTGTTGAAGGAAGAATAGGAAAGAGATTAAAAGAAATGGCTCTTTTAGAACAGCCATTTATAAAAGATAGTTCAATAAATGTTGAAGAGCTAGTAAAACAAGTTGCTGGTAAAATAGGAGAAAATATAAGGGTTCGTAGA
>CACPLK010000064.1 GCA_902634795.1 uncultured Prochlorococcus sp.
CAGCCAAAAATCGATGGTTGCGCAATAGGACTTAGATATAAATACGGCCAATTAGTTGATGCCTATTCACGTGACGATACTGAGATTATTGAAAACATTAGGAATATTAATTCTATTCCTTTAAGTATCGATGACTCTCTAAAAGTTGAAGTTGAGTTGGAGGGCATTCTATATTCAACTTCTCCTAATTATAAGGTTTCAATAGAGCAATTGCTATCGAACTCATTCTCTAAAATTGACAATAATAACTCTCTTTTATTTAAAGCATTCCATATTTGTCGCTCCAACGCTGATGAATTATCAGATTTGACAAAACTTCAAAACTGGGGTTTCGAGATCCCTATAACTCTTAGAACTGATGACCCTAGGCAAGTCAAAATATGGCATTCTCAATGGATTAAGAATGAACTGTTTTCCAATCTCCCTACCAATGGAATTGTCGCTAAATGCAATTCCTCTTTAACCAAGAATATTTTGGGTGTTAGTTCTTCCTCCCCTAATTGGGCTTTGGCCTTAACTAGATAATTATTTGATTAACTTTTCTGTACTTTGAATTGACCATGTACTTTTTTTTTATCAACTAGTTTCGCTTCCGTTATCATTATTTATATTGCCAAAAAAGCTCATTAAAAATAATCTTTATTTAAGTATCCCCTTCTTAATATGACCTTTACTGATAAACAAATGTTTGAAGCATTAGAGGCAAATGGTGATGTCAAACAATGTTTCGAAAAAATTACCGACGCATGTAAGCAACTGAAAAGCAAGACTGGATGCCCTAATGATGATGTTGATAGATTTCTTGAATTTGTAATTGGTAAGTGGTCTTAGTCAGATTGAATACTCTTATTTATATTTTTTAGTATTATATCCAATTCTCAACCAGATTAATCTATATATTTTATTTTTTATCCCTTAAACTGACATAATACTTTCTATTGAAAATAGTAGGTTGAGGTATTCCCTCTTCTGTTTGAATAGAACTAATCTATACGTCTTTTTTGAGTGCAAAAATGAACTTTCTTATGTCTAAAATTTATTTAGGAGTTTTTGCTTTAGCTTTTATTACTGTATCTATTCAATTATTCCCTATCTCCAAGCAAGCCTCTAGCTGGAATCGATGTTTAAAAAAAACATCACAGACATTGAGTAAAGTCAAAGCTGTTAAGAAAATGAATGATGATAGTAAGGAAGTTTTATCAGTGATGATATGTAATGGTGCTGTATTCGAACCTAAATTTAAGACGAATATCCAGTAATGTGTTGGTATATATTTTTAGAAGATTATATTTCCAGTAGTTTTTTGAAATTACGTTCTATAGTTCTTTTTCTGATTTAGAAAGAATAATAAATCTCAAGGAAGGGATCAAAATAAATATTTCATGTTCATACTACGAATTTAAAAGAGTTCCAAATAATCCAGCAAATGCAACAGGATGAATATAAATACATTCCTAATAAGAGGTTTTTTTAGAGAGATTCATTTTTTGTTGTAATAAGTAATTTTTTTCTGATTCATGCATTTACAAATATTCAAAAGTAAAGCTTTATATATTGAATGATTTGATTGTATCAACTTTTCATTTTGCTCATAGCAGTCTATAAGCACGTATAGATTTTCCCTTATTTTATAAAATAATCCTGCTATTGCTGGCGATTGAGCGTTTTCAAATAGATAAATGATCTTGTATATCATGTATTTTACAACATCCCAAAAAGGATCTTTCCTATACATCTGTCCCCCTTACCATGAATAATTATCCATATAACCTTGAATTTCTGAGTTTAATCTAGATGCTTTTGTTCCCATATTTTTTAGCTTTAATGTCTAGGACTAATGTAAATATTGTAAGTTTGTTAATTATAAGTTAGTATTATAAGTACAACCATTTATTTATCATGCTCACTGGTAAGGATTTATTAGCCAAGGTCAAAGACTTGGGAGATGTCTCAAAATCTGATCTTGTTAAAGCTTGTGGATATGTTTCCACCAAAAAAGGAGGCGGAGAACGTCTTAACTATACCGCTTTTTATGAAGCACTTCTGGAGGCTAAAGGTGTAAACCTAGCAGCTGAAAGTGCTGGTGGTATTGGTAAAGGTGGAAGAAAGCTTAGTTATGTGGCTACCGTTCAAGGAAATGGAAACCTATTGATAGGAAAGGCCTATACAGCTCTTTTAGATCTCAAGCCTGGCGATAATTTTGAGATTAAAATGGGACGTAAAGGATTCCGTTTGGTTCCAGAAGGAGAAGGTTAATCCCTAAAAAACTGATTCAA
>CACPLK010000065.1 GCA_902634795.1 uncultured Prochlorococcus sp.
AGTATTATAAAAACTCTTTTTAAAAGTTTCTTATTATTGTATATAATGTAATTGAATGCAAATAAACTGTGATTGATAAGAATTTATGTAATAGCTTCTTTGCTGAGCCTTATTCAATTGATCCTGTCGCTAAAAGAATTAGAGAGGTTTTGAATGGAAAAGTAGGATTTTATAGTGTTGGTTTGTATCCTGCTTCTCTTGCCTATAACTGTGCTTTGCAAAACGAAGGCTTAAACATTCTTTTGGCTCCGAGAGAGGGCAGAGAGCTTTTTGGGGCTTTTTCTGATACTGATCTCTCTGAAATGGATAAAGGTATAAAAGATAAAATTGAATCTATGGCAACTTCAAGTCTTCATAAATCGGGGAGATATAATACCCTTGAGGATTTAATAATTAATTGTGAATTAGTTATTTTGAGTTCAAATAGTAAACATATAATAAACGATGTTAATATAGCATTTAAACTCAGAAAAGAACTTAATAGAGATAATGTTTTACTTGCATGCTTGGTTGGTTCTTTTTGCTATGACTGCAGTTTGAATGAATCTTTTGTGTTGTGTGAAAAATTAAATAATCTTGCTTTCTTTTCAGGCTTTCACCGTCACGGAGCACTTCGAAATCCATTAGATAGCTTTACAGCTAATTTTTGCCATCCAGACGCTATGAATGCAATATTAGGTGCAAAATTATTAAATAAAATTTCACCAAATATTCAAGTTTCTGGAGGCATACATAACGTTGAAGGTCAATATATTAAGGCGGCTAAAAATATATCTTCAATCTTAGCAGGTTTCGGTCATTCTTTTCACAAGAATAATCCCGGATTACTGCCAACTTTATTAACACTATTATTAGATCAATGCCTTGATCAGGCTGCGTATGTTTCCATGAGTCGATCAGATAGAGATCATTTATATACAAAACAACCTTTTCCTATTACCGAACTTGGGTATAGCGTCCAACGTATAGAAGCGTCGTACCTAAAGGATGGTGATTTTGTTCAGGTAAGAGATCATACTTTTAGTCAATTGACAGCCATGGTTGCTGATGTGAGAGGTAGCATGATGTTACCTGTAAGTGGTAAACCAACCAGGAATTTTCAAGCTGGTGAAGTCCTCGCTGAGAAGATGATAGAGTATAAAAGATGTCCAAAAGGAGTAGATGAGTTTATAGAATGGTGCGAAGGTTTTGGTCTTAAACGTGGAGCTCTAGAAGGAATTAATTCTTTAAATTATTGGCCATATATCTTGGAAAAATATTCAATACCGTTTAATAATTCCTCAATGATAAATCTTTTATATATGTGTATAATGGGTCCTCCTGAGATTAAAAAATATATTTACAATGTTATGACAAATAGCCGTGAATTAACTAATTATTGTCAAGAATCTGTTAAGTCTTTCAAAAGCAAGAAAATATCTGATGCGCTAAATAATTTTCATTTAGAAACCTCTATTAACTTTATAAAAAAAGCATTAATTGATGAAGATGAATTATTTTTTGAGTTAAATGAGATTGATCTTGATAATTCCCAAAAATCAGAGGAAAAGCCAATTTTTAGTAAAGTTATTGATTACATTGAAGCTTATTTAATTCAATCTAACAGATAAAATTAAGTCTATGGATTTTTTAAAAATAAATTTAATAACCAATAATTTTTTTGATAATAGTAAACTTCTAAAGATAGATTTTGTAGATTCTGGGCTTGTAAATAAAACGTATATTATAGAACATCTAATTGATGGTAAAAAGTCTAAATTTATTTTGCAGTGTTTAAGTAATATATTTGAACCCTATGAAAATATTAATATTAATCATAAATTAATAACGGATCATTTAAGAATTAAAATAAATGAAAATTATATTAATTTAGAAAATCAAAGATGGGAGGTTCCATGCTTACTTAAGTGTAATTCTAACAACCTTTATTTGTTACCTTTCGATTCATGTTTTTGGCGAGCGATGGAATATATAGATGATACTGTTAGCTTTGATATTTTAGAAGATGAAATAATGGCTTATCAAACAGGTCTCGGCCTTGCTAAATTTCATAAATTATGCTCAGATATTGACTTTACTAAATTAGAAAATAGTATCAAATATTTTCATAACACTAATTACTATATAGAACAGTTTAATAAGAGTATTAATGATTATAATTTTATAAAATTAGATGATAAAGTTAATAAAAGAGTTCAAGACTTGATTTTTAGTTTATCTAA
>CACPLK010000066.1 GCA_902634795.1 uncultured Prochlorococcus sp.
AATAAAGCGATTAAGTTTCATTTAGAAGGTAACATTCAAGAAGCATCAAAATATTATCAATATTGTCTTGATCAAGGTTTTAATGATCAACGAATTTTTTCTAATTATGGAGTCATATTAAAAAATCTTGGCAGCTTGAAAGAAGCAGAACTCTCTTATCGCAAAGCTATTAAACTGAATCCTAATTTCGTAGAAGCTCATTCCAATCTGGGAAATATATTAAAAGATCTTGGCAATTTAAAACAAGCAGAGTTATCTACTCGAAAAGCAATTGAACTCAATCCAGATTTCGCAGAAGCTCATTACAACCTGGGAAATATATTGAAAGATCTTGGCAACTTAAAACAAGCAGAAATCTCTTATCGCAAAGCTATTGAACTGAATCCTAATTTCGCAGAAGCTCATTTAAATCTGGGAATTATATTAATAGATAATAGTAATTTAAAACAAGCAGAGATATCTACTCGAAAAGCAATTGAAATAAATCCTGATTTCGCAGAAGCTCATTTAAATATGGGAATCATATTTAGAGAACTTGGCAACTTAAAACAAGCAGAGTTATCTACTCGAAAAGCAATTGAATTCAATCCTTGTTTCGAAGATGCATACTGCAATCTTGGAAATATTTTGATAAATCTTGGAAAATCAGATAATGCTATAAATTACTATAATAAAGCTATAGAACTGAATGATAATTCATCAAATGCGAAGTATGGTTTAATTAAAACTAAAGGACTTATTTGCGATTGGAGTGATCAAGAAACTCAAACCAAATGGCTGGATAAACTAGGCATAGAAGGATCATCTATACACCCCTTAAGTTTATTCTATTACGAAGATAATCCATTAAAACATTTAGAAAGAGCTAAGAATTTATATAGGAAAAAATACACTAAACAAACAAAACATATTTATCATTCAAATAATAATAAAATTCGTATAGGTTATTTCTCATCGGATTTTAGAGAACATCCAACGATGTATCTAATATCCTCAATACTAAAGTTACATGATAAATCAAAATTCGATGTATATATATATTCATTCGCTCCAAAAGAAGATGAATATACAGAAATCGCAAAAAAGTCTGGATGTATTTTTAAAAATATAAAAGAATTAACTAATATCGAAGTTGTTGAATTAGCTAGAAATGATCAACTAAATATAGCGATCGATTTAATGGGTTATATAGAAAATAATAGAATGAATATATTTTCTCATAGAGTAGCACCAATACAAATTAATTATCTTGGATATCCTGGGTCTCTTGGAGCAGATACTATTGACTATATTATAGCAGATAAAATAATAATCCCAGAGGAATATGAAAAATTTTATTCTGAAAAAATAATACGAATGCCAAGTTGTTATCAGTGTAATGACAATAAGAAAGAAATTTGTAAAGAGGCTATTTCTCGTAAAGAATTTAATCTTCCTGAAAAAGGATTTGTATTTACTTGCTTTAATGCTAATAAAAAAATCACTCCAAAAGAATTTGATATTTGGATGAAATTGCTTATATCAATTCAAGGGAGTGTTCTTTGGTTATATAAATCAAATAAAGTTTCAGTAAAGAACTTGAGGAAAGAAGCTAAAAAAAGAAATGTAGATCCAAGTAGGTTAATCTTCGCCAATAAATTACCATTAAACCAACATCTAGCGAGACATTCTCTTGGAGATTTAGCACTCGATACGTTCACCTATAATGGTCATACGACCACCTCAGATGCGTTATGGGCAGGGTTACCAGTGCTAACAAAAATAGGAGAAAGTTTTGCGGCTAGAGTCTCTGCCAGCATACTGACTTCGATAGGCCTGCCTGAACTAATTACTTCTAGTGAAAAAGAATACGAGGAAAGGGCTAAAGCTATAGCAAAAAACCCTAAGGAATTACTCAGAATAAAAACTAAATTGGAAAGATTAAGAGAAATATCACCACTTTATAATTCAGAGCTATTTACGAAAAATCTGGAGTATAAATTCGAAGAATTAGTTAGATAATTATGAAATTGATCCTGATTTAGTAAAGAAAACACACGTTTACGATTTTTTTATAAAGACAGAAAAGAAGGTTTTGTGAAACGCACTCCTAAAAATCTTTATTATCACTACTATTGATTGGCGAGTAAATAGCGCGTGAAACTCCAAGAATCAATTTATCA
>CACPLK010000067.1 GCA_902634795.1 uncultured Prochlorococcus sp.
GATCACCTTTCTCAACAGCTTTTGTTAATAAATAAAGAGGATCATTTTTGGGATCTAGTTCTTTCATTTTAATTAGAAATTATTTAGGAAGGTTAGATTCAGTCTTTCAAATATTCAAGATAAACTTCTATCGGTTGTACCTGGATAGAAAAGAGTATTTTGATCAATATCAATTTCTGAAAATTTGATAGGTTCCCAACATAAATCTCTTGTAATTAAAAAACGAATATCTTTTTCTTTTAAAAATTTCTCATTGACAAGTTCTTGCAGTACTTTTATCGGAATTTCACCCCATTTGCTTGAATTAGTTAACCAATTATCCATTTCCCAAACAGGTTCAGAATTTATTATTTGAAATCCAAAGGCTCTTTCCCTGTCTTCTGATATCTCCGAAAGGTACCAATCACCTACAACTCCATAGAGGTGACAATAAATTAAATCATCAACCGATCCTTTGCTTTTGCCAGATATTGATTCCATTCCCTTAGCAGTTGACTCTGGAACGAGAACAAGAGGGTTTTGATTTTGTTCGGACAAAATAAAATTAAATGTATTATCCTTATAAAAGGATTTAATACCTAATTATATTTTTTGAAAAGTACATTATGCTATTTTAATTGCTTATGTAATAAACTTGCTAATATTTCATTTTCATTGATCAGATCCTGTTGCTTTAAGTGCTTGTAAAGCCATATTTAAATGTGCTCCCATTGCTCCAAAGGCCATAATAGATTTAGGACTTCTATTCTTAGTAAACACTTCATCTTTCTTATTCATCACTAGTAATATTTTTTGGCTTGTCTCTGTCCATTTCTTAATTAAATCATCGAAATTCTTTTCTTCCTTGATTTCGTTCTGTTCAGAGGGGGAATTTAAGGTTATATCTTTTTTGGCTTTGATGAAAAAGTCATTTAATTCTTTATGACTAATAGCGTTTTGTGAGAATTGATTGTTATTCAACTTATTTTTTTAGAACATATCTGTAAATTATCATCTACCCAAATCTATCCAAGGGTGGATCTCCGACCAAATCTAATCCGTTTTTTAGATATTTCACTTAATGTCTCTATATTTTTTAACTAGTTTTTTGAAATGATCTCCTCTTTCTTCGTAGTTTTGGTATTGATCAAAACTTGAACATGCTGGAGATAATAGGATGCTTTTTGAATTTGTTTTTCTTGCTATATAAATAGACGCGATTGTCGCTTCTTCTAGATTTTCTTTGACAATTACTTCTCCTCTATAAGAAGCCATTAACAATGCTTTCTTTAAGTTATTTGCACTAAGTCCAAATAAAACTATCCCATTAGTAGATTGCTTTATTTGTTTAATCCAGGGCAAATAATCTCCTTTCTTTTGTATACCACCAGCGACTAAAATTATTGGATGAGGAATAGATTTTAAACCAGTTATTGAAGAGTCGAAATTAGTCGCTTTGCTATCGTTATAAAAACTTAAATCGTATACCTCACCTAAATACTCTAATCTATGGGGGATTGATTTAAATGAATTTATAGATCTAGCTATTGATGAAGGGCCAAGACCTATTTCCCTTGCTGCTGCTGTTACGAGCAATAGGTTTTGCAAATTATGTTTACCAGGTATCTTAAGTATAGAACTGTGAAATAGTTGTTTTTGGTCTTCAATTATATAACCTTTTTGATCTATCCAGAATTTTGGATGATGAGAATAGGAGGACTGATTATTTATTCCAACCCAAATACCTTGCGGTAATTCTTTTCTTTTGCTGGATAAATTCTTATCATCAGCATTATAAATTCGAATGGATGATTTCTCTAGTAAACTCCGCTTGATTTGGAAATAAGATTCAATATCATTATGTCTTTCTAAATGATCAGGAGTGAATGTCGTCCATATACCTATTGTCGGTGATACTGTTGGTGAACCTTCAATTTGATAACTACTTAACTCTATTACTAGCCAGTTTAACTCCTGGTAATTATTTCTCATGCTTTCTAAAGCAATTTTTGATAATGCTTTCCCAATATTTCCTCCCATATCAGTATTGAAATTATTTAATTTAAGAACATGATTGAGCATATTTGTGACGGTACTTTTTCCATTTGTTCCAGTTATACCAATAGATGGTATGTGGCTTAATCTTTCCCAAGCTAATTCTATTT
>CACPLK010000068.1 GCA_902634795.1 uncultured Prochlorococcus sp.
GCTTAAAGAAAAATGTAATAATATATCTCCTTATATATATAAGGTCAATTCTTTCTATCTCGAGGAACTAAGAAACTTTCTTCCTCAAACTATAAAAACTTCATTATTTTCTCTCATTACAGATAGGCTGGGAGAAGATTTTAGCTTCTCAACGGTAAGCTCAAGAAAAATATTTCAATTGAAAATTGATAAATTAGTTTCAGATAATATATCACTAATAACGATTGAACATTTAAATGAATTGGCCAAAAAAATTGAAGAAGAAAATATTCGGCATTTAAATAATGCTAAAGATGAAATGTCAAATGTACTAAATTTGAAAAGTGATTTTGATAAATCAGAATCACTTAGTGGTGCTAATTCAATTAATATAAGTCTCATTCCGCCATTGGAGAACTTATCAATTACTGAAGGATGGAATGGAGAATTAAAAGCTCCATATTCAATCGAACCAAAAGATTCTTATCTACAAAGTAAAATATCAGAAAGTGCCGATCTAATTAAAAATAAAAATAATGATAATTATTCATCGAAAGATGATTTTAAGAATTCCGATACTTTTAATTTGAGAAGTAAAGATATTGAAATCTTGCAGTCAATATTTTCATTAACTGATGAATCTAATTTGAGTGACTTAGATTCAAAATCAGAAGATTCATCTCATGACCTTAACTCTTGTGAAGATGTAACAAATAATCGATTATTACCACAATCACCAATTGGATTGTATGACTGGATGATTTCTATAGACACAGCTTTGGTTCGAAGATTGCGTGATCTTTCACATTCTATTAATATTGAGCTTTTAAAATCTGGATTGGTAAATACACTTGTTCCAATTAATATTTTAGATGCTGCTCTATCAGGCCAATTAATTTCATCTAAATCAATATCCAATATTCTTACTTTTAAATTACCAACGAATAATTCATTGGCTTCTGGTGGATTAGATATTGATTGCTTGCTAATTACTCCTTCGGATATGGAGTTTGATAATCCAAGACTTAGAAAAAACAGAACAAATATTAAACATTATCAAAATTTACTCTTGGGTATGATTAAACAAGAGCGTTACTGGCAAGGTCGCTCCATAGCAGAAGAGGTTAATAAAGAATGGTGGAAGGATACAACAAAAATATAAGCAGCAGTGATTTAAAATCTACACCAGATGGCAAATCAAGTGAACTATTAAATTGGATTCGATCTTTACAACAAGCCTTAACAGTTGAGGCTGATCACGGGTTTACTAATATTCAAGGGAGAACAAATAAATTCTCTAGTTTTGTAAGTGAATATTTACTAAGCGGCCCTTCCACTGTTGTTAAAAAGTTTAATCTTTCTAAATTAAATGAATTATCTTTAGAATTTGAACAATATTCAAATATGTCTACAGATGATAGACGTAGTTTGTTGGTACAAACTAGACAAGCTCTTCATAAACTATCTAAATATCATGAGGGTGTAGAGGATATAGAGTCAAAAAAAATAAAGATAAGATCATCACTTGACTCTTTTGCCTCTAATCGAAGTCGTGATTTAGGTTCATTAAGTTTAGGAAGTTCGATTTCAGCCATTAAAGGGGTGGGCTCAAAACAAGCTGAGAGATTGTCTTCATTGGGTCTTATTTTAATTCGTGATCTCATAAATTATTTTCCTCGTGATTATGTTGATTACACCTCTTTGAAAACTATAGATAAATGTCAACCGGGTCAGAATGTAACGATCGTCGCAAAAATTAGACGATGTAGTTCGTTTAAAAGTCCAAAAAATCCAAATCTTTCAATTCTTGAGTTGTTTATAAAAGATAAGACAGGAGGTATTAAAGTTACTAGATTTTTTGCTGGTCGTCGTTTCAGTAGTATTGCGTATGTAAAATCTCAGCAAAGTTTGTACGCTATTGGAGCGACTGTTGCGGTAAGCGGATTAGTTAAGGAAAGTAGATATGGCAAATCATTAAATGATCCTTTGATAGAAATTATCGATAGTCCTAATAGTTATTTGAAATCTAAAACTATTGGTCAGATATTTCCTGTTTATTCTTTAACTGAAGGTATTACTGCTGATAGATTCAGAGATCTCGTACAGTCTATTCTTTACT
>CACPLK010000069.1 GCA_902634795.1 uncultured Prochlorococcus sp.
TGGTAGATTATTAAAACCATTCACAAAAGTAACTCGTATTGCTTATGGACTTCCTGTTGGAAGTGAGTTGGAATATGCCGATGAGGTAACACTCTCGCGTGCTTTAGAAGGTCGTAGAGACTTAGATTAACATCCAAACAAATGACAACAACAACGACATATAGTAGTTTTCTGCCGGTAGAGCGTTTACCTAATTGGATCAAGCCATCCATAGGTAATGCAACTCAACTAGAAAAAGTTCAAAAGCTCGTAAAGGAAAATAGATTACATACGATCTGTGAGGAAGGTAGATGCCCAAACAGAGGTGAATGTTATGCTGCTGGTACGGCTACTTTTTTATTAGGTGGCTCGATATGTACAAGGAGCTGTGCCTTTTGCCAGGTAGAAAAAGGAAAGTCGCCCGAGAAAGTAAATATTTTTGAAGCAGAAAAAGTAGCAAATGCTGTCCAGGTTTTGAACCTTAGATATGTAGTACTAACGGCAGTCGCAAGAGATGATTTACCTGATCACGGAGCAAGTTTATTCACGACAACAATGAATGCGATTAGATCATTGAATCCTGGTGTTGCAATAGAGGTACTAACACCAGATTTCTGGGGTGGTAATAACAAGGATAATTTCGAAAAGCAAAGAGAACGACTTAAGCTAGTTCTTTCGGCTAATCCTGTTTGCTTCAACCACAATCTTGAAACTGTTAAGAGACTTCAAAGAGAAGTCAGGAGAGGCGCTACTTACGAACACTCACTCAATCTTTTAAAATTTGCCAGAGAAATCGATCCAAACATTCCGACAAAATCAGGGATAATGCTTGGACTGGGAGAAAAATTTTATGAAATAATTCAAACCCTTAAAGACCTTCGGAAAGTAGACTGTCAATATCTGACTATCGGTCAATATTTACGACCTTCACTTGCTCACATTCCAGTTTCTCGTTATTGGTCACCAACAAAATTCAATGATTTTGCAGAAATAGCAAAGGGGTTAGGTTTTAAGAAAGTAAACAGCGGGCCTTTAGTAAGAAGTAGTTACCATGCGAATGACACCTTAGATTAGTCTCCTTAAAAAAGTTTTAACTACTCCGACCAACTCCTATAACTTCTTTCAAATACATTCTCACAATCACCTACCATAAACGCACCTGCACCTCCCCAAACAAGTCTTAAAGGTAAATCCAAGGGAGACGATCCAACTGTACGCACAGTATTAAATCCACGTCTACGAAAATAACGTTGCAAGATTTCATGCTGATTGTTTTCATCATAAATAGCCAATAATCTTGCACTCCGACATGGAGTCTCTTCTAAAGCCCAGGCCATAGTTGCAGCCCAGATCAAATCACCTACATTAGAATTGGCGTTCTTACCAACCTTCATCGTATCAAGCTGAAGTCCTTTAGTATTTTGATATGCCCATCCTTTCATTTCACCTAATAACTGAATTTTAGTATTACTGGTTATTTCACCGACAACTAGCTTAAACGACCAAATATTGATAGGTCTCCTAACTTGTATTCGCAGCAACAAACCCCTTTCAGACGCTTCTTGTTCTAATAGGGTTAAATCAGGTTTAGTCATGAAGATGGCCATATAGAATTTTCAGGTTGATGTTTCATAATCTCATCAATTTGACGTTGTCTTTCCGCAAATCTAGCTCTATCGGCATCTGTAAATTTGTTAACACAAGCGTCACATTGCAAGCCTTTAATATACGTTGGTTTTTTCAAGTCCTCCGGAGAGATAGGTAATCCACAAGCATGACACATACGATGTGAACCGGGTAGTAAATCATGATCTAATGAGACACGTTGATCAAAAACAAAGCATTCACCATCCCATAAATTCTTCTCAGGGGAAACATCTTCTAGATATTTTAAGATTCCTCCCTCAAGATGATGTACGTCTGTAAAGCCTTCTTCTATCAAATAAGAAGTGGCTTTTTCGCATCTTATTCCACCCGTACAATACATCCCTATTTTTAAAGAGGGATTCTCTTGAATTAAAGGTTTTAAATGCTTTTGCACCCATGCCGGAAATTCACGAAATGAGCT